>NZ_JBFRER010000007.1:0-186648 GCF_052114405.1 Streptomyces sp. M-16
GGGGCGCCGGCGTCCCGGCGCGGCGCCCCGCTCGGCCGGGGCCCGGTCGTATACCCGCCGCGCGTCCGGGCCGGCCCCTCCCGCGGCCGTGCGGCACTGCCTTCCGCGACGAGGCCCCGCGGTCCGGACGGACCGCACGGCCGGACCGCGCCCGGGCGCTGCCGCGGACGGCTCCGGATCCCCTACGGCCATCCGCACGGTGCGCACCCGACGGACAGGGCCGGCTACTCGCGCCGCGGGATCCCGTCGCCCCGTTGGGGCAGGACCACGTCGCCGGGGTCCTTGGCGGGTGCCCGGACATCGGGGTCGGCGCAGGCCGCGAGCAGCAGGCCGCTCGCGAGGAGGGCTCCGAGCATGGCGAGACCGAGGCGTTTCGTTTCGTTCACGGCTGGCATGCCGTCAGGCCTGCCCCGCGCCCCGGCGGCGCCACCGCCGGTTGCGCCGATCGGCCTCGGGACACTCCCCCGGCACGGGCGTACCGCCGCGCGGGGCTCCGCCGTCAGGCGGGTACGAGGACGCAGGCGCGGACGAGTTCGTCCAGGGAGAGGCCGAGGGCCTCGGCCAGCGCGGCCACCGTGAAGAACGCGGGGGTGGGGGCGCGCCCGGTCTCGATCTTTCGGAGGGTCTCGGGGGAGAGCCCCGCGCCGGCCGCGACCTCGACCATGCTGCGGTCGCCGCGGGCCTTGCGCAGCAGCGCACCCAGACGCTCGCCGCGCTCGCGCTCTTCGGGGGTCAGGGGGGTGCGGACCATGCCCCCAGCCTACCCCTCCACCCCCAATAATCATCCCGGTAAAGTTATACCGGTATAGTTATTGGCATGGTGAAACTGAAGACGAACGAAGCGATCGACGAGATGCGTGCCGCCGGCCGGGTGGTCGGGCACGCCCTGGCCGCCGTCCGGGAGGCCGCGGAGGTCGGGGTCTCCCTGCGGGAACTGGACGCCGTGGCCCGGACGGTCCTGCGCGGGGCCGGGGCCGCCTCCCCCTTCCTGGGCTACCGGCCGCGGTTCGCGCCCGTGCCCTTCCCGGCGGTGGTCTGCGCCTCGGTCAACGACGCGATCGTGCACGGCATCCCCGACGACTACCGGCTGCGCGACGGCGACCTGGTCAGCATCGACTGCGGGGCGGAGCTCGGCGGCTGGGTCGGGGACGCCGCCGTCAGCTTCACCGTCGGCCGGCCCCGCCCCGCCGACCTGCGCCTGATCGAGACCGCCGAGGCGGCCCTCGCCGCCGGCATCGCCGCGGCCGTTCCCGGCAACCGGATCGGCGACATCGCGCACGCCATCGGCACCGTCTGCCGCACCGCCGGCTACGGCATCCCGGACGGCTTCGGCGGTCACGGCGTGGGCCGCACCATGCACGAGGACCCCGGCGTCCCCAACGAGGGCCCGCCGGGACGCGGCATGAAGCTGCGCCCCGGCATGGTCCTCGCGATCGAGCCGATGCTGATCGCGGGCGGCACGGACGACTACGCCTGCGACGCCGACGGCTGGACCCTGCGCACCGTCGACGGCAGCCGGGCCGCCCACGCGGAGCACACGGTCGCCGTCACCGCCGACGGCCCGAGGATCCTCACCGCCCCGTAGACCCGCCCTCCGGCTTCCCGTGGGGGTGGACGACCATCGCCGAGCCGCCGCCGCGCCGGGTGGTCTCGGCCGCGGCCAGCCAGCGGCCGTCCGCCAGGCGCTCCACGCCGGTGGCCGCGCCGATCTCGGGGTTCTGGCGGAAGCCCTGGCCGAGGGCTTCCAGCTCGGTGCGCACGGGGCTGTTCCAGAGCCCGGGTTCCAGTTCGGTGGTGGTCTGGTTGCGCTGGCTGGCGCGGGGGGCGGCGATGGCGTCGACCAGCGGCAGGCCCCGGTCCAGGCGGCCCAGCAGGGTCTGCAGGACGGTGGTGATGATGGTGGCGCCGCCCGGCGAACCCACGGCCAGGACCGGCCGTCCGTCCTTGAGGACGATCGTCGGGGACATCGAGGAGCGCGGGCGCTTGCCCGGCCCCGGCAGGTTCGGGTCGGGCACACCGGGGGCGGCCGGGGCGAAGGAGAAGTCGGTCAGCTCGTTGTTGAGCAGGAAGCCCCGCCCCGGGACGGTGATGGCGCTGCCGCCGGTGGACTCGATGGTCAGGGTGTAGGAGACCACGTTGCCCCAGCGGTCGGCGACCGTCAGGTGGGTGGTGTTCTCCCCCTCGTAGGTGGTCGGGGCCACCTGGCCGGTGGTGGCGCAGGGGGCCGGGTGCCGGGGGTCGCCGGGGGCGAGCGGGCTGGTCAGGGTGCGGTCCGGCCTGATGAGGCAGGCGCGGGTGTCCGCGTACCGCTGCGAGAGCAGCTCGCGGGTCGGGACCTGCTCGGCGGCCGGGTCGCCGACCCAGCGGCCCCGGTCGGCGAAGGAGATCCGGGAGGCCTCGATGTAGCGGTGCAGGTACTGCGCCTCGGAGAGCTTCGACAGGTCGGTGCCCTCCAGGATGTTCAGCGCCTCGCCGACCGTGGTGCCGCCGGAGGAGGAGGGCGCCATGCTGTAGACGTCCAGGCCCCGGTAGGCCACCTGGGTGGGGGCCTGCCGTTTGGTGGCGTAGGCGCTCAGGTCGGCGGTGGTCAGGTCGCCGGAGCGCACGACACGGGTGGCGGCCGGGTCGACGGGAGGTGTGCGGACGGCCCGGACGATGTCCTGCGCGAGCGGGCCGCGGTAGAGGGCGCCGGTGCCCTTGCGGGCGAGTTCGGCGTAGGTGGCGGCCAGGTCCGGGTTCTTGAAGGTGGAACCGACGACCGGCAGTTGCCCGCCGGGCAGGAACAGTTTGCGGGTGTCGGGGAAGTCCTTGAACCGGTCCTGGTTGAGCTCGGTCTGGGCCCGGAAGGTGGCGTCCACGGTGAAGCCGTCCCGCGCCAGCTTCTCGGCGGGCCGCAGCAGCTGCCCCAGCGGCCGGGTGCCCCAGGCGTCGAGGGCGCTCTTCCAGGTGGCGGGGGTGCCGGGGACCCCGACGGAGCGGCCGCTGGTCTGTCCCTGGTCGAAGGGGATAGGGACGCCGTTCTCCTGGAACAGGGTGGCGGTGGCGCTCGCGGGCGCGGTCTCGCGACCGTCGATGGTGTGCACCCGGCGGGAGGCGGCGTCGTAGTAGACGAAGTAGCCGCCCCCGCCGATGCCCGCCGAATAGGGTTCGGTGACTCCCAGTGCGGCGGCGGTGGCGACGGCGGCGTCCACCGCGTTGCCGCCGGCGCGCAGCACCGCGATCCCGGCGGCGGAGGCGTCGGCGTCGACGCTGGCCACGGCGCCCCCGTAGCCGGCGGCCACCGGGACCTTGGGCGGTGCGGCGGTGTCCTGGGGCGGCGCGGCGGCCCCCGTCGAGACGAGCGCCCCGGCGAGGGCGACGAGGGCCAACTGACGTGCTGCGGGACGGCGCATCCGGTTCCTCCAGTCGACGGCCTGTCAGACCTGCGAGCCGCAGCGTAACTTCACGGCACCGGCCGCGTCAGGAAGGCCGGGCGACGGTTACCATCCGCCGCATGAACGACGACGTGCGCAACATCGTGCTCGGGGTGGTGGCCACCGCCGTCAGCGGCGGTTTCGGCTGGTTCTTCCGGACCTACCTGTGGCGCCGCGAACTGCGCCGCAAGCAGTCCTTCTTCGGGCTCCCGGCCGGCTCCGACTGCCTGTTCGTGGTCAACCGGCAGATGGGCGGCAAGGATTCCTCGCTGCACCGCAACGACGCCTTCGCGCTGCTGGAGATATCGGCGCTGATCCGCGACTGCGGGGCGACCGTCCAGCTCGTCGGCCACGACGCGGCCCGGCAGGGCTTCGGCGAGCGCGCCGAGTTCTGTGTGGGCGGGCCCTCCTCCAACTCCCGTACGACGGCGCACCTGACGTCCCTGCTGCCGGGGGTGCGGATGGTCGTCGCGGCCGAGCCCGTCCAGGACCGGGGGGCGATCACCGTGGGCGGACGGACGTACCGCTGGGAGGCGGGCGCGGCCGAGTACGTGCTGCTGGCCCGGCTGGTCACGGAGCGGGGCACGCGGCCGGTGTTCGTCCTGTGCGGGCAGACCGCCAACAGCAACCAGGCGGCCGCCCGCTACCTGGCCAGGCACCACCGGGAGCTGGCGCGCGCCCACGGCGGCGACTCCTTCTGCCTCCTGCTCAAGGTGATCAACTCCGACGCCTACGGGCCGGACGTGACCGAGCTCGTCGCGGACGTCACGCGGGCGGCCCGGACACCCGCAGCGGCAGCCGCGTGATCCCGTTGATGAAGTTGGACACCAGCCGGCGCGGCTCCCCGGCGAGTTCGGGCGCGGGCAGGGCGGTGCGCCACTCCTCGTGGAGGATGCGCAGCTGGAGGCGGGCGAAGTGGGCCCCGAGGCAGACGTGGGGACCGTCGCCGAACGAGACGTGCGGGTTCGGGGAGCGGCCGGGGTCGAGGCGGCCCGGGTCGGCGAAGACGCGTTCGTCGTGGTTGGCGGAGGCGTGGAAGACGACCACCTTGTCCCCGGCGCGGATCGGCTGACCGGCCAGTTCGGTGTCGCGGGCGGCGGTGCGCCGGAAGCTGAGCACGGGCGGGTGGACGCGCAGGAGCTCCTCCACGGCCCGGTCGGCCGGGGCACTGCCGTCGGCGATCCGGCGGTAGGCGTCGGGGTTCCGGGCGAGGGCGAGGAGTCCGCCGGGTGCGGCGCTGCGGACGGTGTCGTTTCCGGCGACGGTCAGCAGGAAGAAGAACATCTCCAGTTCGGCGGGGTCCAGTCCGGCCTGCGCGAGGGCGGTCATCACGTCGTCGCCCGGGTGCGAGCGCTTGTGCGCGGCCAGTTCGCGGGCGTACGCGAACATCTCGCCGAGCAGGGCCGGGGACCGCGGGTTCAGCGGTGTGCCGTCCGGGCCGAGGAGCGGCGCGGGGGCGTCCTCGGGGTCCTGGTAGCCGATGACCCGTACGGTCCACTCCAGCAGCAGGCCCCGGTCGGCGGCCGGAACTCCGAGCAGGTCGGTCAGGTTCAGCAGGGCGTACTCGTCGGTGACGGACGCCACCACGTCGACCGCGCCGTCCTCGGCGCCGTCCCGGGCGGCGGCCAGCAGGGTGCGGGCCCGCTCCCGGACCCGGTCGGCGAAGGCGTCGACCCGGGCGGGGGTGAAGGCGCGGGCGACCAGGCGGCGCAGCCGGCCGTGTGCGGGCGGGTCCTGGTTGAGCATGGTGCTGCGCAGGAAGGGCAGGTCGGCGGGGTCGGGGTCGCGGATCTGGGTGGCTCCGGTCCAGGAGGAGTACGTGGTGTGGTCGCGCAGGACGCGGACGACGTCGGCGTGCCGGGTGACGGCCCAGAACCCGGGGCCGGCGGGCCAGCCCCCGACCTCAGGCTCCTCCTGCCGGGCGACCGGGCGGTGGTCGCGCAGCAGCCGGTAGCGCGCGTGCGGGACGCCCGCGGCGTACAGGCGCGGATCGAACACGTCGGGGATCCCGGGGACCTCGGGGACGTCGGAAGTGGTGCCCGGGGCTGCTGCGGCGCGGTCCATGGTCCACACGGTGGCGGCACGCGGGGCGCCCCCGCAAGGGCGCCGGGCCCGCGTCAGCGCCCGGCCTCGCAGCGTGTGGGCTCCAGTTCGGTGTCGGGACCGCGCACCACCACCTCGACGGCGGGTCCCGCGGTGGACACGGCCGTGCACACGAGCTGCCGCAGACCGAGCGGGTCGAGCGCGGCCACCGGGAAGGGGACACGGACCTCCAGCCGGTCCTTCGCGCTGAAGAAGGCCCTGACTCCCCCGGCCACCCCGCCGTCCGACGGCGGCAGCCGGGTGCCGAGCCCCGCCTCCTGTTCCACCCCGCCGGGCCCGCGCATCAGCAACTGCAGGCTGCCCTGCGGGCTGGTGTCGGCGTAGTCGGGCTCGGGCGCGGGGACCAGGCGTCCCTCACCGGTGACGAAGTACGCGATCGGGGCCCGGGAGGGCGCGGCGACCGGCACGCGGGCGGCGGAGCCGCTCTCGACGACCTCGGTGGGTTTGATCCCGCAGCCCGTGACCAGCGGCGGGCCGAGCAGGGCGGCGGCCACGGCCGCGGCGGTGCGGCGGCCGGATGCGGAACGGAGGGTCACGCGGTGGCCTCCAGGGGCATGTCGAGGGTGAACACGGCTCCCCCGTCGGGGGCGTTGGCCGCGCTCAGGGTGCCTCCGTGCAGCCGGACGTTCTCCAGGCTGATGGCGAGCCCGAGGCCGCTGCCGGCGGAGCGGGTGCGGGCGGCGTCGGCCTTGAAGAACCGGTCGAAGATGTGCGGGAGCACCTCGGCGGCGATGCCGGGCCCGCTGTCCGCTACCTCGACCAGCAGCCGTTCCCCGTCCTCACGGGACTCGGTGCGCACGGCGATCCGTACGGGGGCGCCGCCGTGCCGCAGGGCGTTGCCGACGAGGTTGGCGAGGACCACGTCGAAGCGGCGCGGGTCGAGCCGGGCGCGGACCTCGTGCGGCAGGTCGGCGCTCACCCGGTCGCCGTCCCAGTGGCGACGTTCGAGGGTCTTGCGCACGGCCTCGGCGACGTCCACGTCGTCGAGGTTGAGTTCGGCGGCGCGGGCGTCGAAGCGGGATATCTCCATCAGGTCCTCGACGAGGACGGCGAGTTTGCCGGTCTCGGCGCTGATCAGCCGCAGCGCCTTGGCGGTGTCGGGGTCGAGCCGTTCGGCGTCCTCGTCGAGGACCTCGGTGACGGCGAGCATCCCGGCGAGCGGGGTGCGCAGTTCGTGGGAGACGTCGGCGGCGAACCGGCGGGCCCGGACCTCCGCCTCCCGCAGTTCGGCGACGGACTGTTCCAGGGCTCCGGCCGTCTCGTTGAAGGTACGGGCCAGCCCGGCCAGTTCGTCGGCCCCGCGGACCTCGATACGCGTGTCCAGCTGCCCGCGTCCCATGCTCTGTGCGGCCCGCCGCAGGTTGCGCACGGGCCGCAGGACGCTGCGCGCGGCGAGCAGGGCGGGGACGACGGCGATGGCGAGGCCGGGGATGGCGCCCTGCCGGGCGGCCTGGACCATGGCGTCGACGGTCTGCTGCTCGGTGAGCAGCGGCATGACGGCGTAGAGGACGGCGCCGGTCGGCTCGCGGACGCCGTTGTGGGCGAAGACGGCGGGCATGGCGATGGTCAGGTACGGCTCGCCCCGCTCGTTCTCGACGCGCTGGAAGGCGCCGTGCGGATGGTCGGCGACCTGGGCGCGCAGGGCGTCGGTGAGGATGCCGGAGGTGGTGGGGGTGACGTTGGAGGAGGCGCGCAGGGTGCCGTACTCGGCGTAGACGGTCCAGGGGTGGGGCTTGCCGCGCTTGCCGATCTCGTTGACGACCCGCTGGAGCTGCGCGCGGTCCATCGGCAGGGTCAGGGCCTGGCCCTCCAGCTGGTCGCGCAGGGTGCTGACGGCGGTGTCCTGGCTCTGGGTGAGGACGGCGCTGCGGGCCTGACGGTAGGTGAGGGCGGCCGTGCTGACCGCGCAGATCGCGGCGACCAGGAGGAACGCCGCGATCATGCGGGTGCGCAGCCCGAGCGGCGCGAACTTTCGCACGGCGGCCGCCCTAGCGCGGTCCGAGCGGTCCGAAGCGGTAGCCGAAGCCCCGCACGGTCTGTATGTAGCGGGGGTTGCCACCGGGGTCCTCGATCTTGTTGCGCAGCCTGCGCACACAGGCGTCCACGAGCCGGGCGTCGGCGTGGTAGCTGTGCTCCCACACGTACTCCAGGAGCTGTTGGCGGGAGAAGACCTGTTCGGGCGAGGCCGTGAGGTGGAGCAGGAGTTTGATCTCGCTGGGGGCGAGGGGCACGCGTTCGCCGTTCTTGGCGACGGTCAGGCCGGCGCGGTCGACGGCGAGTTCGCCGTGGTGTTCCACGCCGGGGCGGACACCGGGGTCGCTGAGCCGGCGCAGCACGGCCTTGATGCGGGCCTCGATGATCTCGGTGCGGGCCGGTTTGACGATGTAGTCGTCGGCCCCGGCCTCCAGGCCGACGACGATGTCGAAGTCGTCGCCGCGTGCGGTGAGCATGATGATCGGGACCTCGCTGGTCTCGCGGATCCGGCGGCACACCTGGACGCCGTTGATCCCCGGCAGCATGAGGTCGAGGAGCACCAGGTCGGGGTGGAAGCCGCCCATGAGGGCGAGGCCGGCCTCGCCCGTGTCGGCGGCGCTCACCTCGTGGCCGCGGCGGCGCAGGCCGAGCCCCACCCCTTCCCGGATGGAAGGGTCGTCCTCGATCAGCAGTACGCGTGGCATCCGGTCAGTATCCCAGGCTGTTTCATACGGTCTCCTCCCGCTTCCGGCCGGTCTTGCGCCGCAGGGAGTCGATCAGGTCGGTGATCTCCGTCAGGCGCAGGGGCCCGGCGAGGAGTACGACGACCAGCGCGAGCACGATGGTTCCCGCCCCGGCCGCCGCGTAGGCCCCGAGGCCGTCGGCGGCCCTGGCCGTCGCGTACGCGGCGGCCCCGGCGGGCAGGCAGGCGACGAGCAGCCGCAGGTGGGTCCCGAGGGCCGTGGTGCGGGCGGCGCCGCGGGGCCGCGCGCGCGGGCCGAGCCGGCGCGCGAGGGCGTACGCGGTCACGGCGGCGCCCGCCGTGAAGGCGATCGAGGTGGCCGCGGCCATGCCGGTCACGGCCCAGCGCAGCGGGAGGACGGCGTAAGCGGCGTAGGAGAGCCCGGCGTTCAGGGCGACGATGACCAGGTTGAGGAGGAAGGGGGTCCGGGTGTCGGAGAGGGCGTAGAAGCCGCGGGCGAGCACGTACTGGGCGGAGAAGGCGATGAGCCCGGGCGCGAAGGCGATGAGCATGCCCGCCATGACCTCGACGTCGGCGGCGGTGACGTGCCCGTATCCGGCGACGCAGTCCATCAGCCAGGGGGCGAGCGCGGCGAAGAGGGCGGCGGCGGGCACGACGAGGGCGGCGCTGGAGCGCAGCGCGTAGGAGATCTCCCTGCGGACGCCCGTGAGGTCGCCGTCGGAGGCGGCCGTGCTCATCCGTGGCATCAGGGCGGTCACCAGGGAGACGGTGATGATGCCCTGGGGGACGATCCACAGCTGGTAGGCGTTGGTGTAGGCGGCGTAGCCGGCGTCGCCCGCGAGGCCCGCGTCGTGGGCGAGCCTGCCGGTGACGGTGGAGAAGCGGGTGACGACCCAGTAGGCGATCTGGTTGGTGAACACCAGCAGCACCAGCCAGCCCGCGTTGCGCAGCGGGCGGGCGAGGCCGCTGCCGCGCCAGTCGAAGCGGGGGCGCCAGCGGAAGCGGGCGGCGCGCAGCGAGGGGACCAGCGCGAGGGCYTGGACGACGATCCCGGCGGTGGTGCCGATGCCCAGGAGGCGGGTCCCGGAGGCGGTGAGTCCGTCGGGGGCACCGTGGGAGAGATACAGGAAGAGCCCGAACACGGCGATGACGACGGCGTTGTTGAGGACGGGGGTCCACATCATCGCGCCGAACCTGCCGCGGGCGTTGAGTATCTGCCCGAGGAGGGTGAAGAGGCCGTAGAAGAAGATCTGCGGGAGGCAGAACCGGGCGAGCGCGACGGTGGTGTCGCGCTGGGCGCCGGTGTAGTCGGTGTACCCGTCGATGAGGAGCGGTGCGGCGAGCACGGCGACGGCGGTGAGCACCACGAGGGCCAGGGCGCAGGCGGTGAGCAGCCGGTCGGTGTAGGCGGCCCCGCCGTCCTTGTGCTCCTTGGCGGCCCGGATCAGCTCGGGGACGAAGACGGCGTTGAGCGCGCCGCCGACCAGCAGCATGTAGATGATGTTCGGGACGGTGTTGGCGACGGCGTAGCTGTCGCCGAGGGGGCCGGTGGTGAGTGCCGCCACGACCACCGCGGAACGGAGGAAGCCGGTGGCCCGGGAGACGATGGAGCCGGCCGCCATGAGCGCGCCGCTGCGCAGGACCGAGCCGCCTCCCGTGGGCGCCGTCCGGCCCGCGTCGGCTTCGGCCCCGGCCCCGGCCCCGGCTCCGGTTCCGGCCGCGCGGGGGTCCGTGCGGGTGCTGGCTTCCATCAAGGTGTGTTCCCTTCACCTGGTCGAAGGTGGAGGGTAACCCGGTCCCACCGGACGGTCCCGCTCCGGCCCCGGTCGTGCGCGTGCGGCGACATCGGCATCCCGCCAGTGCTTTTCGGCCTTTGCTCCGGGACCAAAGTCCTTTCCGGAACGAGCCCTTTCATGTGACCGAACGGCAACTGTTTCGCTGCGGTGCACGTCACAACCCCGGAGGACGATGTTTTCCGCGGAATAGGGAACCTAGAGTCGTGTCGTCCGCTCCTTGATTACGGACGACCATTACTTCGGAGGGGTTTTCGTTGAGCCGCACACGCCGTACCGCACTGCCGCGTCGCCGGGTCCGCCATGTGGCGCTGGCCGGCACCGCGCTGCTCGCCGCCGCGCTGACCGCCTGTTCGGGTGGCGCCGACGGGGGCACGGACGGCGGCGACGCCAAGGCGGACGCGAAGAACAAGCCGGCCATGGCTGTCTCGGTGAACCTGACGGGCGACCAGGTCAAGGCGGGCGAGCCGGTCAAGGTGACCATCGCCGACGGCAAGCTGGCGCAGGTGAAGGTGACGGACGGCAAGGGCGGTGAACTGGCCGGGCAGATCACCGCCGACGGGAAGACCTGGACCTCGGGGCGCAACGCGGCGCCGAACACCGACTACAAGGTCGAGGCGCAGAACACCGACAGCCAGAACGCGAGCACGCAGTTCAAGACCTCGGCCGCCGACAAGGTGAACAAGGTCTCCATCAACATTTCGAAGGGCAGCACGGTCGGCGTCGCGATGCCCGTCTCGCTCGTCTTCGACAATCCGGTGAAGAACAAGGCCGAGGTCGAAAAGCAGCTGAAGGTGACCACCTCGAACAACACCGAGGGTTCCTGGGGCTGGTTCAAGGACTATTCCGGCAACGACCGGGTGGACTGGCGGCCGAAGGACTACTGGAAGTCCGGCACGGACGTGAAGGTCGAGATGAACCTGAACGGCGTGGACTCCGGCGCGGGCGGCGGGCTCTTCGCCCGCGATTACAGCACGGAGTTCAAGATAGGCAAGGACCGCCGGATGGAGGTGAGCCTCGACACGAAGAAGATGTCGATCACCGAGGACGGCCAGGTCGTGAAGACGGTCCCGGTCTCGGCGGGCACTCCGGGCGGCCAGAAGGCCTCCTGGTCCGGGAAGATGGTGCTGATGGCGAAGGAGGGCACCATCCGGATGGACTCCCAGACGGTGGGCCTCGGCGACGCCTACGACAAGATGGTCGACTACTCGATGCGCCTGACCTGGTCGGGCATGTACGTGCACGCCGCCCCCTGGAACTCCGCCAACTTCGGCAGCGCCAACACCAGTTCCGGCTGCGTCGGCATGAGCGACGCCAACGCCAAGTCCGTATACGAGCAGGTGCAGGCCGGCGACCCGCTCGAAGTGGTCGGCAGCGGCTCCAAGGGCAAAGCCGACCTCGGCAACGGCTACGGCGAATGGAACCTGTCCTGGGACGCCTGGAAGGCCAAGAGCGCGCTGGCCGGCGGCGACCGGAACGGCTGACCCCCGATCAATTGTTACCACCACGTAACTTACTGACGGGTTACCTTCGGTAAGCCCTTCCCGTTACCGTCGGGTCACTTTAGGACACCGGCGCACGCGAGGAGCGATCCGTGAAAGCCCGCCCCACCACCGCGGCGGCAGTGGCCGCCCTGCTCGCGGCCACCGCCCTGGGCCTGGCCCCCCACCAGGCCCAGGCGGCCCCCGCCGCGCCCGCGCCCTCGGCCCCGGCGGCCTCCCCGGAACTGCGCTTCCACGACATTCCCGGCTCCGGAGGCATCACCCTCAAGGGCAACGTCTTCACCCCCGCCGGGGCGGAGTCCGGCCGGAAGTACCCGCTGATCGTGCTCCCCAGCAGCTGGGGCCTGCCGCAGATCGAATACGTCRCCCAGGCCCGCAAGCTCGCCGACTCCGGCTACGTGGTGGTCAGTTACGCCTCGCGCGGCTTCTGGCTGTCCGGCGGCGAGATCGAGACCGCGGGCCCCGCCGACATCGCGGACGTCTCCGCCGTCATCGACTGGGCCCTCGCCACCACGCCCGCGGACCCCGGCCGGATCGGCCTCGGCGGGGTCTCGTACGGGGCCGGCATCAGCCTGCTGGCCTCCGCGCACGACCCCCGCGTCAAGGCCGTGGTCGCGCTCAGCGGATGGGCGGACCTGATCGAGTCCATCTACTCCGGCCGTACCGAGCACCGCCAGGCGGCCGGCCTCCTCGGGGCCACCGGACACCTCACCGGCCGCCCCGGCCCCGAACTCCGGCAGATCCTCGACGACTTCCTCGGCTCCAGGCTGGACAAGGAACAGGCGATGATCGACTGGGGGCGGAAGCGCTCCGCCTCCGAGCAGATCGACCGGATCAACGCCAACGGCGCCGCGATCATGCTGGGCAACGCCTGGGGCGACACCGTCTTCCCGCCCAACCAGTACACGAAGTTCTTCGAGGGGCTCACCGGCCCCAAGCGGCTGGAGCTGCGCCCCGGCGACCACGCCACCGCCGAGGGCACCGGCCTCCTCGGCCTGCCCAACGACACCTGGACCAACGCCCACCGCTGGTTCGACCGCTACCTCAAGGGCGACCGCAACGGCGTCGACACCGAGGCCCCCGTCCAGATCAAGTCCCGCAGCGACAACGGCTACGAGGGCTACGCCGACTGGAAGGCGGTCGGCTCCGGCGGCACCGAGCGCATCCCCCTGAACGACAGCGAGCACGTCTTCGCGAACGTCGACTCCGGGGCCGACGGGGGCGTGGTCATGCTCTCCAGCGTCCTCGACCAGTTCTTCAAGGCGCCCCCCGTCGCCTCCATCCCCCTCCTCCCCCGCGCCTTCGCGGCCGTCTGGCAGTCCGGCCGCTACCAGGAGGAGCGCCGGATCCGCGGCACCGTGCGCCTGCACACCACCGTCACGCCCACCAAGGGCGACGGCACGTTCGTCGCCTACCTCTACGACGTGGGCCCCCTCGGCCTCGGCAAGCTGGTCAGCAACGCCCCGTACACCTTCCACGGCAAGACCCCCGGGCAGTCCTTCGGCGTGGACCTGGACCTCTTCTCCACCGCCTACGACGTGCCCGCGGGCCACCGGCTCGCCCTGGTCGTGGACACGGTCGACCCGCTCTACATCGAGCACAACCCCGCCGGGGCGCAGCTGACCTTCTCCTCGCCGCGCACCGATCCCTCGTACGTCTCGGTACCGCTGCGCGAGCAGTGATCCACGGCTGCCGCCGGGGCGGGGCGGATCCTCACCGCCCCGGCAGCACCGTCTCGGGCTCCGCGGGGGCGACTTCGACGGCCGCGGTCTTCGGGCTGCGCCGCTCCCGCCGGGCCACCCAGGTGGCGAACCAGGACAGCAGCATGCACATCCCGATGTAGATCGGGGAGATGATCATCACGACGGGGATGAACGGCAGGTCGTAGTCGAGGTTCGAGGCGATCAGCTTGCCCGCGTGCAGGAACTCCTCGTAGGTGATCAGGTAGCCGAGCGAGGTGTCCTTCAGCGCGACCACCAGCTGGCTGATGATCGCGGGCAGCATCGCGCGGACGGCCTGCGGGGCCAGCACGAAGGTCATGACCTGCGTCTTGCGCATGCCGAGGGCGTACGCCGCCTCGCGCTGGCCCTTCTCCACGGAGTTGATGCCCGTACGGAAGACCTCGGCGAGCACCGATCCGTTGTACAGGGTCAGCCCCGCCACCAGCGCGGGCAGCGGCTGCGCCTTGAGCGCGACGAAGATGAAGAAGATCATCACCAGCACCGGCATGGCCCGGAAGAACTCCACGAACAGCGTCGCCGCCCAGCGCACGGGCCGGTGCACCGAGAGCCGGCCGGCGCCGAGCACCGCGCCGAGCAGGAGCGAGAGCACCGAGGCGTAGGCGAAGGCCTTGAGGGTGTTGCCCAGCCCCCGCAGCACCAGTTCCTGGATGCCCTTGTAGGTGAAGGGGCTCCACTTGGCGGAGGTGAACTGCTCGGTGTCGAAGAGCAGGTAGAGGATCCAGGCCAGCAGCCCGAGGATCACCACCGTCGAGACGATCCCGTAGAGGAGGTGACGGCGCCGGGTGCGGGGACCGGGCAGGTCGTAGAGGGCCGTGGACTGCGGGTCCCCGTGGAGCGCGTGCGCGGTCATCGGGCGACTCCGTAGCGCTTCTCCAGTACGTGGAAGAGCGCGCTGATGGACAGGGTGATGATCAGGTACCCCACGGCGATCCAGACGAAGGTCCAGATGATGTTGTAGCCCAGCTCGCTGAGCGTCTTGTACGTACCCAGCAGCTCGTTCACGCTGAAGGCGCCGGCGATCGCGGAGTTCTTGGCGAGGGCGATCAGCGTGGAGCCGATGGGCGGGATCACGGACCGGAAGGCCTGCGGCAGCACCACCGTGCCCAGCGTCTGCCCGAAGGACATCCCCAGGCTGCGGGCCGCCTCGCCCTGGCCCTTGGGCACCGTGTTGATGCCCGAGCGCAGCACCTCGCAGATGAAGGCGGAGGTGTAGCAGCCCAGGGCCAGGATGGCGAAGACCTGGAAGGGCAGCACCAGCCCGAAGCGGGGCAGGCCGAGCAGCACCGCGAAGAAGAGCAGGGTGAGCGGGGTGTTGCGCAGCACGGCCACCCAGACCGTGCCGAAGACCCGGAAGGAGCCGACGGGCGCGACCCGGAAGGAGGCCATCACGAAGCCCAGGACCAGGGCGAGGAGGGAGCCGTAGAAGGTCAGCTGGACGGTGCCCCAGAAGCCCTTCCCGTAGAGCGCGAAGTTCTCGGTGAGTACGTTCATGGCGGTGGCTCTCCCCTCAGCTCGCCGGGTAGCGGTCGATGGGCGGTGGTGTCGGGGCGGGCTTGCCGGAGAGGCCGAGCGTGGCCTCGTAGGCCTTCTTCCAGTCGCCGTTCTTCCCGTGCTCGGCCAGCGCGTCGTCGAGGGCGAAGCGCAGGGCCTCGTCGGAGCGCGGCACGCCGATGCCGTACGGCTCGCGGGAGAAGGGTTCGCCGACCACCTTGAGCTCGTCGGGGACCTTGGCGGCGTATCCGAGGAGGATGGAGTCGTCGGTGGAGACGGCGTCGACCTGGTAGGTGAGCAGGTTGTCCACGCAGACCGAGTAGGTGTCGTAGGCGACGAGGACCGCCTCCGGGTGCTCCTTCTGGAGCCGTTGGTAGGGCGTGGAGCCGGCGGCCGAGCAGACCCTCTTCCCCGCGAGGTCACCGGGGCCCTTGATGTCCTGCTCGTCCTTGCGGACCAGCAGGGACTGGCCGGCCATGAAGTAGGGGCCGGCGAAGCCGACCTGCTTCTTGCGGTTGTCGTTGATCGTGTAGGTGCCCACGTAGTAGTCGATCTGGCCGTTCTGGAGGGCGGTCTCGCGGTTGGCGGAGGAGATGGTCTTGAACTCGATGGTCTTGGGGTCGAAGCCGAGCGAGGCGGAGATCATCTTGGCGATCTCGATGTCGAACCCGGAGTAGGTCCCGCGCGCGGGGTCCTTCTCCCCCATGTACGGCTGGTCCTCCTTGGCCCCGACCACGAGGTGGCCGCGCTTCTTCGCCCGCTCCCAGGTGCGGGACTCGGGGAGCCGGAAGCCGGTGGCCACCCGGTACGCGGGCAGGTCCTCGGGCTGCGGCCCCTTGACCGGAGGGCTGCCGGGCTTGCCGCAGGCGGCGGCCGCGAGGAGGGCCAGGGCCAGGGCGAGGGCGCGCAGGACGTGCAGGGCGCGCGCGAAGCGGGTGGCGTGTCTCACCGGGCCGCCCCTCAGTGCTTGAGGATCTTGGAGAGGAAGTCCCGGGCCCGCTCGCTCTCGGGTGCGGTGAAGAACTCCTCCGGGGTGCGGTCCTCGACGATCCTTCCGTCGGCCATGAAGACGACGCGGTTGGCGGCGGAGCGGGCGAAGCCCATCTCGTGCGTGACGACGACCATCGTCATGCCGTCGGCCGCGAGCTGCTGCATGACCTCCAGCACCTCGTTGATCATCTCCGGGTCGAGCGCCGAGGTGGGCTCGTCGAAGAGGAGGGCCTTGGGGCTCATGGCCAGGGCGCGGGCGATGGCCACGCGCTGCTGCTGGCCGCCTGAGAGCTGGGCGGGGTACTTGCCGGCCTGGTCCGCGAGGCCGACCCGGTCCAGGAGTTCCCGGGAGCGCTTGTCCGCCTCCTCCTTACCGCGCTTCCTGACCTTGAGCTGTGCGAGGGAGACGTTGGCGAGGACGGTCTTGTGCGCGAAGAGGTTGAAGGACTGGAACACCATGCCCACCTCGGCACGCAGCCGGGCCAGCTCCTTGCCCTCGGCGGGCAGGGGCCGGCCGTCGAGGGTGATCGTGCCGGACTCGATGGTCTCCAGCCGGTTGATGGTCCGGCAGAGGGTGGACTTACCGGAACCGGACGGGCCGATGATCACCACCACCTCCCCGCGGCCGACGGTGAGGTCGATGTTCCGCAGGACGTGCAACTGCCCGTAGTGCTTGTTGACGTCCCGCAGCTCGATCAACGGATCGACGGCCATACGCTGCCCTGCCCACTTGTCGGTGTGTCGAGGTCAGCGCAAACTATCCAGCCGCCGCAGGGGCTTCACCGCGACACGCCTGAAAGGTACATAAAGCGCATCGGCGCTTCAGTCCCACGGGGTGGATCAGCCTTCGGAGGCCTCCGCGTAGGCCTGGCTGAGTTCCGGGGAACCGGTCATCGCCCAGGACACCCCCGACTCGACCACGTCGAGCTCCCGCCCCGAGGCGAGCCGGATCACGGGCCGGCCGTTGGGCCACGACTGCCAGGCGGATCCTCGGAGGGTGCGGACGATCACGGTGCCGAGGTAGAACCCGGCGTCGCTGCCCAGCCACGGGACGGCCTCGGGGTCCCGCCGCCAGCGGGGCATCAGCTGGTCGAGGGCCTCCAAGGAGGCCGGGGTCTGGTCGAGTTCGAGACCGGCCGCCCTCGCCTGCGCCCGCAGCATCTCGCACTCCGAGAACAACTCGGCGACGCCCTCGGGGTGATCCGCGAGGGCGGCGGCGAGTCCCGCACCCTGTTCCGTTTCATGCCGGTTCAGCCAGTTGGCGAGGAAAGGGATGTTCATACCGCCCAGCCTGGCACCAGGATCCCCGGCTGGCCACAGGGCGCGCCTTGATCCCTCGCCCGGTTCCGCTCCGGGCCGGGGCTACAGGTCCAGATCGACGACGACGGGGGCGTGGTCCGAGGCGCCCTTGCCCTTGCGCTCCTCGCGGTCGACGTAGGCGTCCTTGACGGCCTTGGCGAAGGGCTCGTTCCCGTAGACGAGGTCGATGCGCATGCCCCTGTTCTTGGGGAAGGCGAGCATCCGGTAGTCCCAGAAGGTGTACGGGCGGTCGTACTTGAGGGCGCGCGGGAGGACGTCGGAGAGACCGGCCGCGCGCAGGGCCTCCAGGGCGGCGCGCTCGGCGGGGGTGACGTGGGTGAGGCCCTCGAAGACCGCCGGGTCGTACACGTCCTCGTCGGTGGGCGCGACGTTGAAGTCGCCGAGCACGGCGAACGGGCGCGGTCCGGCCGCGTCTTCGGCGACGACGTCCGCCAGGACGCGGAACCACTCCAGCTTGTAGCCGTAGTGGTCGTGCTCGACCTCGCGGCCGTTGGGCACGTACACGGACCACACGCGGACGCCGCCGCAGGTCGCGGAGATGGCGCGGGGCTCCTGCACGCCCTCGTAGTCCGGGCCGCCGGGGAGCCCCGTGACGACGTCCTCCAGGCCGACCCGGGAGAGCAGGGCCACGCCGTTCCACCGGCCGGTGGCGTTGACGGCCGACTCGTAGCCCAGCTCGCGCAGCTCGGCGGCGGGGAACTGCTCCGCCGAGCACTTGGTCTCCTGGATGCAGAGCACGTCGGTGCCGGAGGTCTCCAGCCAGGCCAGCAGGCGCGGCAGCCGGGCGGTGATCGAGTTGACGTTGAAGGTGGCGATACGCATGCCGTCAAACCTACCGCCCGGCACCGACAGTCAGAGCGCGGCGCTCTCGCCCGCCCCGAGCCGGTGGTGGGGGGCTCCGCCGAGGTTGCCCAGGGCCGTGTCGTAGATCGGCCGGGCGATGTCCGCGAGGTAGGCGTCGTGGATGTCGATCGCCTGGCGGGGCTTGACCTCGCGGACGTAGTCGATCACTTCGGCGATCTTGTTCCAGGGTGCGTGCACCGGGAGCATCAGCGTGTCGACGGGGGCGTCCGGGACGGTCAGCGCGTCGCCCGGGTGGAAGAGGGAAGCGTCCACGAGGAAACCCACGTTGGTGATCCGCGGGATGTCCGGATGGATCACGGCGTGCAGCTCGCCGTGCACCCGGACCTCGAAGCCGGCGGCCTCGAAGGCGTCCCCGTGCCCCACGGCGTGCACCCGGCCGGGATAGGCGGCGGACAGCTTCTGCGCGACGCTGCGCGGGGTCCACAGCTCCGCCGCCGGATTCGCGTCGAGGGCGGCACGGATCCGGCCCTCCTCGAAGTGGTCCGGGTGTTCGTGGGTGACCAGCAGGACGTCGGCGCCGAGGCCCGCGTCCGCTTCGCTGAAGGCGCCCGGGTCGATGACGAGCGTCTGCCCGTCCTTCTCCAACTGGACGCAGGAGTGCAGCCGTTTGGTGAGCTTCATGGGGCCACCCTAGATCCCGCGGTTTACGGGACGGTGGTGGAGACCACGTAGACGCGCGGGGCGCGCGGATTGGCGAAGTCGACCGTGACGTCCCGGGTGGGGCGCGGGTCCTCGGCCTCGACGGTGACCCCGGACCACTTGTGCTTCGGGCTCCAGCTCCAGCCCGCGACCTTGGCGTCGCGTTCGGAGACCGACACGCCGGGGGTGAGGGCGGCCCGGCTGGTGCCCACGTCGGCGAGGAAGGCGTCCAGCGCCTGCGGCGTGACCTGGAACTGGACGTACAGCCGGCTGGTGTGCCAGTTGTTGGTCTCCAGGTAGCCGACCGAGGAGGCCCCCGAGTCGGGGATCGGGACCTCGTAGATGCTGCGCTGCACCGTGGACGGCCAGTCCGGACGGACCTTGGCCGCTCCGACCCGGGCCGCCTTGTCCTTGCCGCTGGCGCGGCTCTGCTGCGCGGAGACGGCGAGATAGCCCGCCGGGACGCCGACGAGCAGCAGGATGATGAGGGCGGTGATCCAGCGGCGCCGGACCGTCTCGCGGCGGCTCCCGCGTTCCCCGGCGGCGGGCGGGCGGCGGTCCTCCGCCTCGGGGGCGGGCGCCTGTCTGGGCAGGGAGGTGGGCGGTGTCACTGCTGGTCCTGGTCCTTGGGTTCCTGGGGCGGTGTCGGGCCCGTGGCGGTGCGCAGGCCGAACTGCGCGTAGCGCTCGTACCGCTCGACGCGCCGGCGCGTGGCGCGGCGGAAGCGGCGGGCGACGAGCCGGGCGAGGTCGGCGGCGCCGACCATGCCCGCCTCGGGACCGAGCTGGGCCTTGGCGATGCGCGCCTCGGGGCGGTAGCCGCGGCCGGTGAGGTGGCGGCGGAAGGCGTCCCGGGCGGGTCCGATGAGGAGGTCGTCGGCGGCGCTGACCCCGCCGCCGATGACGAAACAGGAGGGGTCGAGGGCGGCGGCGAGGTTGGCGATGCCCACGCCGAGCCACTGGCCGATGTCCTGGAGGAGCTCCACGCACATGGCGTCGCCCTCACGGGCCAGCTCGGTGATCAGCGGCCCGGTGATCTCGTGGACGTTGCCGCCGACCCGGGCGATGATGTTGTACGCGACCGGCGAGTCGGCGGCGGCCAGCTCCCGGGCCTCGCGGACGAGGGCGTTGCCGGAGCTGTACTGCTCCCAGCAGCCGCGGTTGCCGCAGGGGCAGCGGTGGCCGCCCGGGACGACCTGCATGTGGCCGAACTCTCCCGCCACCCCGTAGCGGCCGCGCTTGACCTGCCCGCCCTCCAGGATGGCCCCGCCGATGCCGGTACCCAGGGTGATCATGACCAGGTGGTCCTCGCCGCGGCCCGCGCCGAAGCGCCATTCCGCCCAGGCCGCGGTGTTGGCATCGTTGTCGACCATGACCGGGACCGCGAGCCGGGACTGYAGGGCGTCGCGCAGCGGCTCGTCGCGCCAGGCCAGGTGCGGGGCGAAGAGCACGCGGGAGCGGTCTGCGTCGACCCAGCCGGCGGCGCCGATGCCCACCGCGTGCACGTCGTGCCGGTCGGAGAGGTCCAGGACCAGCTCGACGATGGTGTCCTCGACGACCTTGGGGCTCTTGGACTTGTCGGGGGTCTCGGCGCGGATCTTCTCCAGGATGACCCCGTCGGCGTCGACGACGCCGGCCATCACCTTGGTGCCGCCGATGTCGATGCCGACGGTCGGGACGCGCGGGGCGGTCAGCAGCGAGCGGCGCTCCCGCGTCCCGACGGTCCGCAGGACGGTGCCCCGCGCCGCGCCCCGGTGGGAGAGCGCGAAGTCCCGGTACGTGCTCATCGAGTCGTGTCGTCCCTGTCGGAGGCGGAGTCGGATGGGGGGCCGGCGGGGGTGCCGGCCGGGGTGTCCCGTCCTGATTCTGCCACCCGCTCCAGCTCGTGGCTCAGCTCGTCCAGCTCGGAGCCGCCCGCCATCTGCCGGGTGAGCTCGTCCAGGGTGATCGAGTCCTTGGTGTGGCTGCCGGCCATGGCGCCGCGCTTGAGGAGGACGAAACGGTCCCCCACCAGGTACGCGTGGTGCGGGTTGTGGGTGATCAGGACCACCCCGAGACCGGCGTCGCGGGCGGCGGCGACGTATTTGAGGACCACGCCGGACTGCTTCACGCCGAGGGCGGCGGTGGGCTCGTCCAGGACGAGCACCTTGGCCCCGAAGTGCACGGCGCGGGCGATGGCCACGCACTGGCGCTCGCCGCCCGAGAGGGTCCCGATGGGCTGGTCGACGTCGCGCAGGTCGATGCCCATGCGCAGCAGCTCGGCGCGGGTGGTCTCGCGCATCAGCTCCACGTCGAGGCGGCGGAAGGGGCCGCGGCCCCTGGTGGGCTCGGAGCCGAGGAAGAAGTTCCGCCAGACCGGCATCAGGGGGACGACGGCGAGGTCCTGGTAGACGGTGGCGATGCCGCGGTCCAGGGCCGCGCGCGGGTTGGCGAGCACGGTCTCCTCCCCCTCGATCTCGAAGGTGCCGGCGTCGTGCCGGTGCAGCCCCGCGATGATCTTGATGAGGGTGGACTTGCCGGCGCCGTTGTCGCCGAGCACACAGGTGATCTCGCCGGCGGAGACCTCCAGCGAGACG
The DNA here is from genome assembly GCF_052114405.1 of Streptomyces sp. M-16. Classification (NCBI taxonomy): domain Bacteria; kingdom Bacillati; phylum Actinomycetota; class Actinomycetes; order Kitasatosporales; family Streptomycetaceae; genus Streptomyces; species Streptomyces sp. M-16. The sequence goes on from NZ_JBFRER010000007.1 coordinate 21,110, forward strand.
CCCTGGAGGGCGCGGATGTTGCCGTAGTACTTGCTGACGTCGGTCAGCTTCACCAGGGCGGTCCCGGTCTGCGGGCCGGGCGCGGTCTTCGTGGTCACTTGCTCTCCTCCGCCCGCTTGCGGACCCATGCGTTCAGCAGCGTCGCCAGCAGGAGCATGGCGCCGAGGAAGAACTTGAACCAGTCCGGGTTCCACTGGGCGTACACGATGCCGTTGCTGGTCATGCCGAAGATGAAGGCGCCGACGGCCGAGCCGATGGCGGAGCCGTAGCCGCCGGTCATCAGACAGCCGCCGATGACCGCGGCGATGATGTAGAGGAACTCGTTGCCGACGCCCTCGCCCGACTGGACCACGTCGAAGGAGAAGAGGATGTGCTGCCCGGAGATCCAGGCGCACAGCGCGACGCCCATGTAGAGGCCGATGCGGGTCTTGACCACGGGGACGCCGGTGGCGCGGGCCGCGTCGGCCCCGCCGCCCACGGCGAAGATCCAGTTCCCGGCGCGGGTGCGCAGCAGGATCCACGTGGCGACCGCCACCAGGGCGAACCACCAGAGGATGGTGACCTTCAGGGTGACCGAGCCGATGTTCCACTGCGAGGCGAACAGGGCCCGCGCGGAGGAGAACCCCTCCATGTCGGCGATGGTCTTGGTGGAGACCGAGCCGCTGATCAGCTTGGTGAAGCCGAGGTTCAGGCCGGTCAGCATGAGGAACGTGCCGAGCGTGATGATGAAGCTCGGGAGCCTGGTGCGGGTCAGCATGAAGCCGTTGAAGAAGCCGATGGCCAGGGTGACCAGCAGCGACACCCCGACGCCGACCCACACGTTGGCGGTCATCTGGTAGCTGAACATCGAGCTGACCAGTGCCGAGGTGGTGACCATGACGCCGGCGGAGAGGTCGAACTCGCCGCCGATCATCAGCAGGGCCACCGGGACCGCCATGATCCCGATGGTGGAGGCCGAGTACAGGATCGTGCTCAGGCTGGAGGCCTGCAGGAAGCTGGGGGCGGCGAAGGAGAAGAAGACGAAGACGGCGGCGGCCCCGACGACCGCGCCCAGCTCGGGGCGGGCGAGGAGCTTCCTGAGGTGCGAGGCCGGCGCGAGCCGTTCGTCGGCGGTGCCGGTGCCGGCGCTCATCGGCTGCCCCGCTTGATGTACTCCTCCAGCTTGGCGGCCTCGTCCGCGGTGACGATCTGCGGCCCGGTCAGCACGGGCCGGCCGCCGCCGAGGACGTCAGCGTTGTATCGGTAGAGCCACAGCAGGTCGATCGCCTCGTAGCCCTGGAGGAAGGGCTGCTGGTCCACGGCGAAGCCGAGGGCGCCGGACTTCAGGTCACGGGCGACGGACTCGTTGAGGTCGAAGGTGTCCACCTCGGCCTTGCTGCCCGCCGCGTCCTTCGCCTTGACGGCGGTGGGGGCGAAGGGGGCGCCGAGGGTGACGATCGCGTCGACGGAGGGGTCGGCCTGGAGCTTGGCCTGGATGGCGGCCTGGACGGAGGGCATGTTGGTGCCCTCGACGTAGAGGTTCTCCATGCTTCCGCCGAAGGTCTTCTTCGCCCCGGCGCAGCGCTGCTCGTGGCCGACGTTGCCCTGTTCGTGCAGGACGCAGACGGCCTTCTTGCGGCCGCGCTTCGTCAGCTCGGTGCCGACCGCCTCGCCCGCGATCGCCTCGTCCTGGCCGATGTGGGTCAGGGCGCCGTACGCGGCCGACTGCTCGGATCCGGAGTTGACCGTGATCACGGGGATGCCCGCCTTGACGGCCTTGCCGAGGACGTCCTTGAGGGCCTCGGGCTTGGCGAGGCTGACCACGATGCCGTCGACCTTCTGGTCGATCGCGTTCTGCACGAACTGGGCCTGCTGCTGCGCCTGGTCGTCGTGCGAGTAGACGAAGTTGATGTTGTCCTTCGCCGCGGCCTCCTTGGCGCCCTTCTGGACGATGTCCCAGAAGGTGTCGCCGTCGCCCGCGTGGGTCACCATCGCGAAGGTCCAGCGCGGCGTGGAGACGGCCGGCCGGCCCGCCCGGTCGGCCTTCGCCCGCTCCTCGGCACGCTTGCCGCCCGTGCTGCTGCAGCCCGAGAGGGAGGCTCCCAGTACCACCGCGAGCACGGCGCCCACGACGCGTACCCCTGTCCGAACCCTAGCCACGTCGCCGTGCCCTTCCCTCGTCATACCCGCCACTGATTCTCAAAGTGGTCATTCCGGTTCCAGCCGCCCAGTATCCGCCACAGTCGACCTTGGGAGCCCATCGGGGCCGTCGCCACCATCGTGGCCGTCCGCGGGCGGAGGCGGGCAGATTGACAGCTCCCCCGGACGGGGCCACGTTGAGTGCATGCGCATCGGGCTCATCGGGACGGGCCGGATCGGCTCCTTCCACGCGGCCACGCTGGCCCGGCGGCCGGACGCCGGTTCGCTGCTGCTGGCCGACGCCGACCCGGCACGGGCCGCACGGCTGGCCGACCGGCTGGGGGCGACGGCCGCGCCCTCCGTCGAGCAGGTCTTCACCTGGGGCGTGGACGCGCTGGTGGTGGCCTGCTCCACCGAGGGGCACGCGCAGCTCGTGGTCCGCGCGGTGCGCGGCGGGCTGCCGGTGTTCTGCGAGAAGCCCGTGGCCCCGGACCTGGACCGCACCCTGGCGGTGCTCCGCGAGGTGGCCGCCGCCCGCGGGGTCCTGCAGCTGGGATTCATGCGCCGCTTCGACGCGGGCTGCCGCACCGCGCGGGAGCTGGTCCGTTCGGGTGTCCTGGGCCGGCTGCACACCGTACGGACGACGACGGCCGATCCCGCTCCGCCGCCCGCCGCGTACCTGGCGACCTCCGGCGGGCTGTACCGGGACTGCATGGTGCACGACTTCGACATGGTGCGCTGGGTGACCGGGCGGGAGGTCGTGGAGGCGTACGCGGTCGGCTCGGACGCGGGGCCGGCCGCCTTCCGGGAGACCGGTGACGTGGACACGGCGGCGGCCCTGCTCACGCTCGACGACGGGACGCTGGTCAGCAGTACCGCCACCCGGTGCAACGGCGCCGGTTACGACGTGCGGATGGAGTTCGCCGGGGAGCTGGACCAGGTCTCCTCCGGGCTGGACGACCGTACGCCGATCGCCTCGACGGAACCGCACGGGCCGCCCCCGGCGAGCAAGCCCTGGGGCGGGTTCCTGGAGCGGTTCGGTCCCGCCTACGAGGCCGAGCTGGGGGCCTTCGTCAAGCTGGTGCGCGGCGAGGGGCCCAACCCCTGCGACGGCCGGGAGGGGCTGGCCGCGTTCCGGATCGCGGAGGCGTGCGAGCGCTCCCGGCGCGAGCGCCGCCCCGTGCGGCTGGAGGAGCTCCCGGATCTCTAGGGCGGGCATGCGGGCCACAGTAGGGCGGATGATCACCCGGCCAGGAGGCGATTCCCGGACATTCGTTCAGGCCGCGGCGCGCCGTCCCCAGGCGGTGCCGGCCAGGACCAGCGCCGCGCCCGTGAGGCCGAGGGGGCCCGGGTGCTCGCCGCCGAGGGCGATGCCCGCGGCGGCGGCCCACAGGGGTTCGGTGCCGAGCAGCAGGCTGACCCGCGACGGGGAGGTCCTGCGGACGGCCCACATCTGCACGAAGAAGGCGAAGAGGGTGCACAGGACCGAGAGGAAGGCCAGTCCGGCCCACTGGCCCGGTCCGAAGCCGGCGGCGGCCGCCCAGGGCGAGTCGCCGGTCCCCGGCAGGGCCGCCAGCAGGGCGAAGACCAGGACGGCGCCGCCGAGCTGCACCGTGGTCAGGGAGAGGGAGTCCGCGTCCTGGACGGCCTTGATCCGCGCCATCAGCAGGACGTGCGCGGTGCGGGCGAGGGCGGCTCCGAGGATCAGCAGGTCACCTGCGCCGGGCGCGGTGAACCCGGCGCCCTGGGTGAGCAGCACGACACCCGCGACGGAGACGGCGGCCGCGCCGAGGAAGGCGGCCGGGGGCGCGGTGCGGCGGACGGCGGACTCGGCGAGCGGGGTGAAGATCATGGTCAGGCTGATGATCAGCCCGGCGTTGGTGGCGGAGGTGTGCACCACCCCGTAGGTCTCCAGCAGGAAGATCCCGCCCAGGACGAGACCCAGCACCCCGGCGCCGCGCAGCTGGGCGGGGCTCAGCGCCCGCAGCCGCCGCCGGCCGGCGAGGACGAGGACGGGCAGCACGAGCGCGAAGCGGAGCACCAGCACCGCGATCACGGTGTGCGGGGCCGTGATCCCCTTGGCCGCGAGGTAGCTGCCGCCCCAGACGACGGCGACGAGCAGCACGGGCAGGTCCGCGAGCCGGGCCCGGCGGGGAGCGAGGGCGGGGGCGGGGGCGGGGGCGGGGGCGGCGAGGGTGGACACCGGGGCGGCTCCGACGGCGGGAAGGGAGTGGAGACGACGGCGGCTCGCACGGATGCGGGCTCACGGTAGCCGAGCCGATCTTCCCGGTCGAACGTTTTGCCGGCCGCCCTCCCGCCGGCTCAGTCCGCGAAGGTGCCGAAGGTGGCGCGGCCCGTGGGCCGGTAGGTGTGGAGGGAGATGCCGGAGCCCGTGGTGCGCGAGGCGACCTGTGCGAAGGCGGTGGGGAGCCCGCCGGTCGGGAACAGCCGGCGGCCCGCACCGAGGAAGACGGGGAAGACCAGCAGGTTCAGCTCCTCGACGAGGTCCCGGGCGAGCAGCCACTGCGCCAGCTGTCCACTGCCGTGCACCTGGAGCTCCCCGTCGGTGGCGTCCTTGGCCCGGACGACCTCCGCCTGGAGGTTCTCGCCGTCCACCACGGTGGCGGGGGTCCAGCCCGGGTCCTTCAGGGTCGTCGAGGCGACGTACTTGGGCAGCCGGTTGAGGCGGCTCGCGACCGGGTCGGCGGGGTCGTCGTGCTGCGGCCAGTACGCGGCGAAGATCTCGTAGGTGCGCCGGCCGAGCAGGAACGCCCCGGCCCGCGCGAAGACCTCCTGCACGAACTCCCCCATGCCCTCGTCCGCGTACGGCACGACCCAGCCGCCGTACTCGAACCCGCCGCGGGGGTCCTCTTCGGGCCCGCCGGGGGCCTGCATCACGCCGTCGAGGGTGAGGAAGGTGGTGAGGGTCAGCTTTCCCATGGCACTGCGCTCCTTGGGTGTCGGCGCCCGGCCCGTATGCCGTGCACCGGTTCAGACTCCCCCGCCTCGCGGAACTCATCGGTGCGGCGCGCGCGAACCCGGGCCGCGTGTCCGCCGTGGGGGTGCCCGGACACGCCGCGGGGCGCACCGCGTGCGGTGCGCCCCGTGGGAGCGTGCTCGCGCCCCGGGGGTGTCGGCCCCCGGGGCGGTCCGTCGGGCGGGGTGGCGTCAGCCGCCCAGCTCCTGGTGACGGGCGGCGTGCGCGGCCGCGCCGGCCTCCGTCAGCGAGCCGAACAGGCGCAGCCGGGAGAAACCGCCGTCCGGGAAGATGTCGATGCGCACGTGCGTGCCGACCGCCGGGGCGTCGAGCACGAAGCGGTGGTTGGTGTCGGGCTGCAGGCGGGTGCGCGGCAGGAACTCGCTCCACTCGCCCTCCTCGCCCGTCTTGACGGACAGCGAGGCCCAGCCGGCCGAGTTGCCCTTGAGGTAGGCGGTGTCGATCTCGACGGCGCGGATCTCGGATTCGGCGACGAGCTGGTAGCGGATCCAGTCGTTGCCGTTGTCGCGGCGGCGGGCGGTCTCCCAGCCGTCGTCCATCTTGCGGGAGCGGCCCGGGTTGATGGTGTTGGTCGGCGGCGAGTAGAAGCGGTTGGAGGCGTCCTCGACCGAGCCGCCGTTCTCCAGGGCGACGACGTCGAAGGTGCCGAGCGCGGCGAGCCACTTGGGGTCGGGGCGGACCTCGCCGTAGACGCGGATGCGGGCGACGCCGCCGTCCGGGTGCTGGTTCAGGCGCAGGTGCGTGAAGCGCTGCTCGACGTCGACCTCGAAGCCGTTGGCCGCGTGGCCGCCGACGGGGGTGCGCTCGACGAGGGTCGTCCACTTGACGTCCTCGGACAGCAGCTCCTCGGCGGTCGGGGAGCCGGGTACCGAGGCGGCCTGGACGGACACGGCCTGCGGCATGTTGCCGCGGAAGTGGGCGGTGTCCACGACGATGCCGCGGATGACGCCGGGGGCGCCGAGGCGGATCAGCGCGAAGTCGTGGTCCTCGGCGGTCGGCCAGGGCTGCTCGGCGGACACGCCGCGGCGGCGGCGGGTCTCCCAGCCGTCCATGACCTTGCCCTTGTGCCCGAAGTGCTCGGGGTCGAAGTGCGGGGCCTCGGCGATGAGGAGGTTCTCGCGCTCGGCGAAGAACTCGTCGTTGGCGGCGATGACACCGGCGCCCAGCTCACGGGCGGCGAGGTTCGCGTACTGGGTGAAGGAGAAGTCCGCGGTGCGGTAGTCCGCGTACGGGTCGCCGCCCCCGTACGGGTTCGCGTTACCGGTGAAGGAAGCCAGTCCAGTCGAACGCTGTGCCACTGTCAGTTCTGCCTTTCAAGGAGGAGGCCCGTGGGCTCGGTCGGGGTTCCGTGGTCGGCGATCTGCCGTCCGCGCAGCCAGGTGGACTTCACGACGCCGTGCAGGGTCTTGCCCGCGTATGCCGTGACCTGGTTGCGGTGGTGCAGGTGCGCCGGGTCCACGGTGAAGGTCTCTTCGGGGGCCAGGACGGCGAAGTCGGCGTCGCGGCCGGCCTCGATGGCGCCCTTGGCGGCCAGTCCGGCGAGTGCGGCCGGGGCGGTGGACATCCAGCGGGCGACCTCTTCGAGGGTGCGTCCGCGCTTCCTCGCCTCGGTCCAGATGGCAGGCAGGCCCAGCTGGAGGGAGGAGATGCCGCCCCAGGCGGTGGCGAAGTCGCCGGTCTTCAGGTCCGCGGTGGAGGGCGAGTGGTCGGAGACGATGCAGTCGATGGTGCCGTCGGCGAGCGCGTCCCACAGGAGGTCCTGGTTGGCGGCCTCGCGGATGGGCGGGCAGCACTTGAACTCGGTGGCGCCGTCGGGGACTTCCTCGGCGGTGAGCGTCAGGAAGTGCGGGCAGGACTCGACGGTGACGGCCACGCCCTCGGCCTTGGCCGCGGCGATCAGGGGCAGCGCGTCGGAGGAGGACAGGTGCAGGACGTGCACGCGGGCGCCCAGCCGCCGGGCCTGGGCGATCAGGTTCTCGATCGCGGTGTTCTCGGCGTCCTTGGGACGGGAGGCCAGGAAGTCGGCGTACTTGGGGCCCGGGTTCTGCGGGGCGGACTCCAGATGGTGCGGGTCCTCGGCGTGCACGATCATCAGGCCGCCGAAGCCGGTGATCTCGGCGAGGGAGGCGGCCAGCTGCTCCTGGTCGAGCTGCGGGAACTCGTCCACGCCCGAGGGCGACAGGAAGCACTTGAAGCCGTAGACGCCGGCGTCGTGCAGCGGGCGCAGGTCCTTGACGTTGTCCGGCAGGGCGCCGCCCCAGAAGCCGACGTCCACGTGGGCCTTGGTGCGGGCGACCTCCTGCTTGACGCGGAGGTGGTCGACCGTGGTGGTCGGCGGGAGGGAGTTGAGCGGCATGTCGAGGATGGTGGTGATGCCGCCGGCGGCGGCCGCGCGGGTCGCCGTCCAGAAGCCCTCCCACTCGGTGCGGCCGGGGTCGTTGACGTGAACGTGGGTGTCCACCAGACCGGGGAGCAGGACGTCGTCGCCGAAGTCCTCCAGCCGGGCTCCGGCCGGTACTTCGGCGTCGTGTGCGAGCACGGCCGTGATCTTCCCGCCGGCGACGGCCACCGAGGCGGCACGCGTCCCCTCGGGGGTGATGACGCGCGTCGAGCGCAGTACCAGTTCCACAGCCACGTCGGCCACCGGAACCTCCCCATCTACTTCCACAGAGCGAAATTCAACGTTCTGTTGACGGAGTCTTCACCCCGATCGTGGGCCAGTCAAGAGCCGCCGGACGGACTGCCCAGCCCGCCATGCCGCAATTGGATGTTTCCACAGGATGGAATTAAGATTTCACTATCCAGAATGTAGCTATCACCACCGGATGCCGGGCAGGTAACTTCCCGAGGATGTCCGCCACCGGACAAACCGCCTCTGACCGGCGGGGACGGCCAGGCCCCGGCTCTAGGGCCGACGCCGACCGACCGGTAGGCTGCTTCCTTGCCTGCCAGCACCGAAAGGACCGCGCCGTGCCGACGTCCAGCGCCAGCACCACCGACGCTTCCGCCAAGCCCACCGCCGCCAGCGGTGGCGTCCAGTCCCTTGAGCGCGCCTTCGATCTGCTCGAACGCATGGCCGACGCYGGGGGCGAAGTCGGCCTCAGCGAGCTCTCCGCCGCCAGCGGACTGCCCCTGCCGACCATCCACCGCCTGATGCGCACCCTCGTCGCGTGCGGCTACGTGCGCCAGCAGACCAATCGACGGTACTCCCTCGGGCCCCGGCTGATCCGCCTCGGCGAGTCCGCCTCGCGGCTCCTGGGCACCTGGGCCCGCCCCTACCTCGCCCGGCTGGTCGAGGAGACCGGCGAGACGGCGAACATGGCCCTGCTCGACGGCGACGAGATCGTCTACGTCGCCCAGGTGCCGTCCAAGCACTCCATGCGCATGTTCACCGAGGTCGGCCGCCGCGTGCTGCCGCACTCCACCGGCGTGGGCAAGGCACTGCTCGCCCACACCCCCGCCGACGAGGTGCGCGCCCTGCTGGCCCGCACCGGGATGCCGGCCGCGACCGAGAAGACCATCACCACCCCGGAGGGCTTCCTGGAGGCCCTGGAGCAGGTGCGCGCGGTGGGCTACGCGGTCGACGACAACGAGCAGGAAATAGGAGTCCGCTGCCTGGCCGTGTCGGTGCCGAACTCGCCGACCGCCGCCGCGATCTCCATCTCGGGTCCGGCGGGGCGCGTCACCGAGGCGGTGGCGGAGTCCTTCGTACCGATCCTGCAGGGGGTGGCCGCCGAGCTGTCGGTGGCCCTCCAGAGCCAGAACCCGGCCTGACAGGCCCTGCGGGAAGGGCCGACCCGCCCGAACGGCCCCGGTGTCCCGGGCGCGCACCCGCGCGAGGGGCCACCGGGGCCTTCGTGGAATGAGTACGGTCTGCTCATGCACAGCATCGCGATGGAGCAGCAGCGGGGGCACGTACTCCTCATAGCCGGGGACGCCGTCGTGCGCCGCCGCGCCGTCCAGGTCGCGCCGAGCGCCAATCTGGCAGCGCTGGGCGTGGTGCCCGTGCCGGTGCTGCTGGGCAGCCCGGTCCCCAGCGACACCACCTACCTCGACGGGGCCCGCGACCCGAACACCGTGCTGACGCGGCTGCGGACGGCGGCCGCCACACCCGGCCCGCTGCTGGTCTACCTGTCGGGGCGGCTGACCGTCGACCGCCGCGGCCGACGGCTGCACCTGTGCCTGGCGGGGACCACGGCGGCCAGCGTCCGCCACACCGGCCTGCCGTGGGAATGGCTGGGCTCCGAGCTGCGCGAGAGGCCGCCCGGACTGACCACCGTGCTGCTGGACCTCGCCGCGGACAAGGCCGCCTGGCCGCTGCTCCAGGAGTACGGCAGCCTCCCCGCCCCGCCCTCCGTCGAGGTGTACGGGGTGGTGGCGCCCCCGGGGTTCGCGGGCGGCGGCAACGGGGTGAGCGGCTACACGCGGCAGTGGATCGAGCAGCTGCGCAGCAGCCCCGGACGGCCGGACAACCTGCGGCTGCACGCCCTCGCGGTGGGCGGCGCCGCGCTTGCGCCGGGCACCCTCGTCCTGCCGACGGCCCGCGAACTCGCCGCCCACCCGGCCGGGGAGCCGGGGCGCGGGGCCGCCTACCGGCACGGCCGGGAACCCGGGCCGGAGGCCGCCTACCGGCACGGCCGGGAACCGGGGCCGGAGGCCGCCTACCGGCACGGCCGGGAACCCGGGCCGGAGGCCGCCTACCGGCACGGCCGGGAACCCGGGCCGGAGGCCGCCTACGGGCACGGCCCGGCCGCGGGGCCGGGCGCCCTGGCGGAGGCCGCGGTCCGGCCCGCCCCGGAGCACGCGCCGCAGGCCGCGTACGGGCCGGACCGGGAGCGGCCCGGCGCCGGCGCGCAGGACCTTCCGGGCGGCGGGCGCGATCCCCGGCCGCACATCCACGCGCTGGCCACCGCCGGCCGGCACCCGGAGGCGGACGCGCTCGCGCAGGCGTGGGAGGCGCACGTCCTGCGGGCGTACGGGCCCGCCTCGCCGGAGGCGATCCACTGGGCGGAGATCCGCGCCGACCTCGCCCGCATGGCGGGCGACTTCCGGCTCGCGACCCGGCTGTGGACCGGAGTCGGGGTGACCCGGCTGGCCCGCCAGTCCCCCGACGCCCCCGAGGTCGAGGGCGCCGCCGCGGGCGCCCTGTACTGCTGGACCCAGCTCAAGGACCGGGCGGCGGCCGCCGAGGCGGGCCCGGAGCTCATCCGGCTCCTGCGGGCCCTGCCCTCGCTCGACCCCCGCCACCTGGAGCTGGCCGGCCAGCGCCTCGAACTCCTGCGCGCCGCCCCGATCGGCCGCTGAGGGACGGCCGCGCGTCGGCGTCGGCGGCTACGCCGCGGCGACCGGGTCCGGGCTCTGGACCAGGCGGCCGTCCGTGATGGTCGCGGCGCGGTCCATCCGGTCCAGGTGGGCGTGGTCGTGCGTGACCAGCACCGTGGCGGTGGACCGCTCGCGCGTGAGGGTGACCAGCAGGTCGAGCACGGCCGCGCCGCTCTCGTGGTCCAGGGCGCTGGTGGGCTCGTCGACCAGCAGCACGGTGGGCTCGTTCATCAGCGCGCGGGCGATGTTGACGCGCTGGCGCTGGCCGCCCGAGAGCTGGTGGGGGCGCTTGTCGGCCTTGTCCGCCAGGCCGACCGCGTCCAGCAGCTCGACGGCCCTGCGGCGCAGCTGCCGGGGGGACCGGCCGGAGAGGTGGGCCATCACCTGGAGCTGCTCGACGGCGGTGAGCGAGGCCAGCAGGTTCGGCTGCTGGAAGACGATGCCGATCTTCTCCCGGCGCAGGGCCGACTTCTCGGCGGCCCCCATCCGGGTGGTCTCCCGGCCCGCGACGACGACCGCGCCGGAGTCCGGGGTGACCAGGGTGGCGGCGACGGCCAGCAGGCTGGACTTGCCGGAGCCGGACGGCCCGACGATCGCGGTCAGGGTCCCGGCCGGAACCTCCAGGGACACGTGGTCGAGGGCCGTGAGGCGGCCGTCGCCGTCGGGGTAGGTGAGCGTGACGTCGTGGACGAGGAGGGTCATCGGGCGCTCCCGAGGGCGGTCAGCGGGTCTACGGCGGTGATCCGCCGGATGGACAGGGCCGCGCCCAGCACCCCGAGCGCGATCATGATCGCGGCGGGCACGAGGACCGTGGCGGGGTCGAGGACGAAGGGCACGTCGCCCCCGCTGATCAGCGCGCCGAAGCCGGCGGCCAGCGCGGTTCCGGCACCGGTGCCGATCGCCAGCATCACCACCGCCTGCCCGAGGGCGTCCTTCAGCAGGTACGGGGTGGAGGCTCCCAGCGCCTTGAGCACGGCGATGTCGCCGCTGCGCTGGATCGTCCAGACGGTGAAGAAGGCTCCTATGACCAGCGCGGAGATGACGAAGAGGAAGCCGCGCATCAGCTGGAGCGAGCCGTTCTCGGCCTGGTAGGACCCTATGGCACCCAGTGCCTCGTCGATGGTCTGCGTGAGGGTGCCGGTGGCCCGGTCGCCCGCGGCCCAGTCCACGTCGTCGGAGCCGTCGAGGGCCAGGACGGTGGCGACGGTTTCGAGGGAGGTGCCGGGGTTGCCGACGCGCTGCCAGTCGTTCAGGTCCATCCACACCACCGGGGTGTGGCTGTAGGCGGCGGTACCGGACACGGCGGCCACGGTCAGCTCCAGCGGGCCGACCTTCAGCCTGCCGCCCGCGGTGAGCCCGCCCAGTTCCCGGGCGGCCTTCTCGGTGAGGACCACCCGCCCCTGGCCGAGCCCGGCCCCCGCGGGCGCGAGCCGGCCGGTGGACTCGACGCCGAAGACGGAGACGGCGGCGGTCCGCTCGCCCGAGACGGCGTTGGTGGTGCGGATGCCGAGCGGTTCCGCAGCCGTCACACCCGGCCTGGCGCGCCAGTCGCGCCAGGCGCTCTCGGGCAGCTGGGAGCCGGTGAAGGAGACCTTCTGGTCCCCGGTGGGCGCGGCGAAGGCCAGCCGGGCGGCGGGCAGGCCGGTGACGGCCGAGATGTTCTCCCGGGCCAGGCCGGACGTGAGCCCGGACAACAGGCCGACCAGCAACGTGATGAGCAGTACGACCGAGCCCATGAGGGCGAAGCGGCCCTTGGCGAACCGGAGATCTCTCCATGCGACGAACATGTCCCCCACCTTGGTCGTGCACGGGGGCACCGGGCATCGCGCCACGGTAGGGATCCTGGTATCGAAGGTGGGATCCCGACATCGAACTTTTGGTTGACCGGGGGCCTTGGCCGTCGACTTACGCTGGTCGGGCCATGTCTGTCACTTCCCGTGCCCGCGCCCGCGCCGACGCCCGTGCCGATGCCGGTGCGCGCCCCGGCGCCGGCTTCCGCTCCCCGACCCCCGTCTCCCGCGTCCTGCGGCTGTGCCTGCACGCCCTGCTGGCGGGGCTGCTCGCGCTGGCCGCCGGGCGGGCCGTCGCCGACTCCGCGCCGCGGGCCGGGTGGGTGGTCGGCGTCTGCGCGCTGCTGGCCGTCGTCTACGCGGCCGGGGTGCTGGTCCCCGTCGTGGGGCGCTCGACGCCCGCCTCGGCGCTGTGGCTGGGCTCCCTGGCCGCCGTGTGGGTGGCGCTGCTGGTGGTGTCCCCGGACGGGCTGTGGATCGCCTTCCCGCTGTACTTCCTGGAGCTGCACCTGCTGCGGCCGCGCTGGGGCATCGCCGCCGTCGTGGTGACCGCCTGCGCGGCGATCGGCGGGTTCCTGGCGCACAGCGGCTCGGTGACCCCGGGGGCCTTCCTCGGGCCGCTGCTGGGCGGGGCGGTGGCGGTGGCCACCGTCCTGGGCTACCAGGCGCTGTACCGGGAGAGCGAGCGCCGCCGCGAGCTGATCGAGGAGCTCATCGCCACCCGTGCCGAGCTCGCCGTCGCCGAGCGGGGCGCGGGGATCCTGGCCGAGCGCGAGCGGCTCGCCCGGGAGATCCACGACACCCTCGCCCAGGGCCTGTCCTCCATCCAGCTGCTGCTGCGGGCGGCCGAGCGGACGCTCCCGCCGGACTCGCCGGCCACCGAGCACATCGCCCGGGCCCGCGGGGCCGCGCAGGAGAACCTCGCCGAGGCGCGTCGCTTCGTACGGGCCCTGACGCCCCCCGACCTGGAGCACGGCTCCCTGGCGGGGGCGCTGGAGCGGCTCTGCTCGGGGGCACCGGGCCCGCTCGTGCGGTTCTCGGTGAGCGGCACGCCCCGGGAGCTGCCCACCCCGTACGAGGTGGCGCTGCTGCGGATCGCGCAGTCGGCGCTGGCCAATGTGGTGCGGCACGCGGGGGCCGGACGCGCCGGGATCACCCTGACCTTCATGGACACGTCGGTCACCCTGGACGTGGTCGACGACGGGCGGGGCTTCGACCCGGCCTCGGCTTCCTCGGCCGGCTCGGACGGGGGCGGCTTCGGTCTGCCGGCGATGCGCGCCCGGGCCGAGACGCTGGGCGGGCTGTTCACCGTCGAGTCCGCCCCGGGCCAGGGCACCGCCGTGGCCGTCACCCTGCCGTTGCCCGTGGAGGCACCGTGACCATCCGTCTCCTGCTCGCCGACGACCACCCGGTGGTGCGGGCCGGGCTACGGGCCGTACTGGACACCGAACCGGACTTCGCGGTGGTCGCCGAGGCCGCGACGGCGGAGCGGGCCGTGGAGCTGGCCGCGTCCGAGCCGGTGGACGTGGTGCTGATGGACCTCCAGTTCGGCGCCGGGATGCACGGTTCGGCGGCCACGGCGGCGATCACGGCGCGGCCCGGCGGCCCCCGGGTGCTGGTCCTGACCACCTACGACACGGACGCGGACATCCTGGCCGCCGTCGAGGCCGGCGCCTCCGGCTACCTGTTGAAGGACGCCCCGCCGGAGGAACTGGCGGCGGCGGTCCGCACGGCCGCGGCCGGCCAGTCGGCACTGGCCCCGGCGGTGGCCCTGAGGCTGATGGACCGCATGCGCACCCCGGCGGAGGCGCTCACGAAGCGGGAGCTGGAGGTGCTCCAGCTGGTCGCGGACGGGCTCTCGAACCTGCAGATCTCCAAGAAGCTGTTCCTCAGCCAGGCCACGGTCAAGTCCCACCTGGTGCACATCTACGCCAAGCTCGGCGTGGACTCCCGCACCTCGGCGGTCGCGGCGGCCGCGACCCGCCGTCTGATCCGTACGCCGTAGGGCGGCCCCCGAGGTACACCACCGCAGCCGACCGGCCCGTCTCCGCCGCTCCCCGGGAGGTCCGCGGGCCGTACGCTCCGTGGCTCACCGCCGTGGGCGCACCTTCGCGGGCGCCGGTAGCCGGTCGGCTAGGCCACCCAGTACGGGCGCTCCACGCCCGGGGCCAGCGGCACCCCGTCGTGGAAGGCCTGCGCGAGGAGGCGTACGCCCTGGTCGAGGCGGTCCGCCGGCAGGGTGTACGGGATGCGCAGGCGGTGCTCGAAGGTGCCCGGGTCCACCCCGAAGCGGGCGCCGCGGCCGATGTGCACGCCCGCGGCGGCGGCCCGCTCCGCGAGCGCGGCGCTGACCGGTTCGCCGAGGTCCACCCAGAGCGACAGGCCGCCGGGCGGCAGCCGCCAGGACCATTCGGGAGCGTGCCGCTGGAGGGACTGGGCCAGGGCCGCGCGCTGGATCCGCAGCTGTGCGAGCCGGGCCGGCAGGGTCTGGTCCAGCCGCTCCATCAGGGGCAGGGCGACCACCTGGTCGAGCACGGAGCCGGTCATGTCGGCGGACACGCGGACGGCCGCCAGCTCGGTGACCAGTTTGGCGGTGGACCGGATCCAGCCGACCCGCAGGCCGCCCCAGTGGGTCTTGCTGAGCGAGCCGATGGTGATCACGTGGTCGGCGCCGGTGCGCCCGCCGAGGGAGGCCAGCGGCGCGGGCGCGGGCACGTCCAGCGCGATGTCGGCGATGGTCTCGTCGACCACCAGCCAGGTGCCGGCGGCCCGGGTCGCGGCGAGCAGCCGCAGCCGCTGCCGCTCGGGCATCAGGGCGCCCGTCGGATTGTGGAAGTCGGGGATCACGTACGCGAGCCTGGGCACGGTCTGCCCCAGCGTGGACTCGGCGACGTCCATGTCCCAGCCACGGTCGGAGACGGCGAAGGAGCCGGTGCGCAGCCTGGCGTGGCGCAGGGCGTCGAGGGCGTTGGCGTAGGTCGGGTTCTCGGTGACGACCCGGTCCCCGGGGCGGCAGAGCAGGCTGATGACCAGGGCGAAGGCCTGCTGGGCCCCGGCCGTGACCAGGATCTGCTCGGGGCGGGTGGGCAGGCCGCGCCGGGTGAAGCGGTCCGCGACGGCCTCGCGCAGGTCGGGCAGGCCGAAGGGGTGGTAGCCGGGGTTGCGGGCGAGCGCGGGCAGCCGGGGCGCGGCCCAGGCCAGGGCTTCGGTGAGGCTGCCCTCGGGGGCGCCCATGGCGGCGATGGCGAGGTCGATGCCGGGGTCGCCGTCGGCGTTGAAGCCGCCCGCGCCGACGAGGGAGTGGGCGCCGACCGGGCGGTGGCCGTCGGGGAGTTCGGTCCAGGTGCCGGAGCCGCGGCGGCTGCGGACGTAGCCGCTCTCGCGGAGCAGGTCGTAGGCGGCGGTGACGGTGGCCCGGCTGGCGCCGACCCCCTCGGCCAGCTCGCGCTCGGCGGGCAGCCGCACGTGCAGGGCGATCCGGCCGTCGAGGATCAGGGTGCGCAGGGCGTCGGCGAGGGACCGGTAGCCGGGGCGGGCCCGTACCTCGGCCGGGAGCATGGCCGCGAGCTGGCGGCTGCCGATCATCCTGTCCGCCGTCTGGACCACTCGCCCGTATGCCATGCCAACCTCCCCCGATTGGCTCTGCCTGCCAGGCCAATCGGGGTCCAGACTCGCGGTATTGGCCCGCGATTGGCAAGGAGAAGCCATCATGCCGTACGAGGTGTTCACCGACCGTGACGAACGCGCCCTGCTGCTGCGCGCGGAGAACCGGATCTCCCGGCCGCTGCGGATCGGGGCGGCCCTGACCGCCGTGGCCGCCCTCCTGGCGCGGCGGCCCCGCGGCGCGGGCGAGGAGCGAGAATCGCTGCCATGTCAGCAGAAACAGAGCAGGACCCCGGCCGCGGCCCCGGCAGCCGCCCCGGCCGTTCCGCAGCCCCACTGACCGGCGCGCAGGGCGCGGGCGCGGCGGCGGTGATCGCCGGTCTGCTCCTGGCCGCCGGTGGCGGCCGCCGGCTCGGGGGGCGGCCGAAGGCGCTGCTCCCCTACCGTGGCCGGCCCCTCGTCGAGAACGCCGTGCGCGTGCTGCGCGAGGCCGGCTGTGATCCGGTGCACGTGGTACTGGGCGCCTCGGCCGACGAGGTCCGGGAGCGGGCCGACCTGAGCGGCTGCGTGGTGGTGGACAACCCGGACTGGGCCGAGGGCATGGGCTCCTCCCTGCGGGTCGGCCTCGCCTCCCTGGCCGGGACGGGAGCCGGCGCGGCCCTGGTCTCGCTGGTGGACCAGCCGGGCATCGGAGCGGAGGCGGTGCTCCGGGTACGGGAGGCGTACCGCTCCCCGACGAGCCTGGTGGCCGCCTCGTACGACGGGGAGCGCGGCCATCCCGTGCTGTTCGGGGCGGACCGCTGGCCGGACATCGCGGCGACGGCGACCGGGGACCGGGGCGCGCGGGTCCACCTGAAGGAGCACGCGGACGAGGTCATGCTGGTGGAGTGCGGGGACGTCGCCGCCCCTTTCGACATCGACACCCCGCCCGACCTGGCACGTCTGGCTTGAGGAACGCTCGGGTGTCACTTGAGCGGGCTGTGACCGTTATGGCACTGAGGGCCATGGGTGATCGGAATCTGTCGACTCAGAGAATCTCGACATCAACAAACCATTGAACTTCCACCATGAGGAAATTACTATCCACTGGTCAGAAGCGCCCTGAACCACAGACGGCGCCCGCGACCGTTACCCGGAACTCTCCACACCCGACGGCACTGCGTGCCGTCTCGCGCGAGCATTCCCCGCGGCCGCCAGGCACCGCCGCTGAAGGAGTGACAGATATGTCCGCACCAGCGCCGTCCCCGCTGGCCATCGTCGACACCGAGCCCCTGCCCCGGCAGGACGAAGTCCTCACCGAAGCGGCCCTCGCCTTCGTGGCCGAGCTCCACCGGCGGTTCGCCCCCCGCCGTGCCGAGCTCCTCGCCCGACGCGGCGAGCGGCGCGCCGAGATCGCCCGGACCTCCACCCTCGACTTCCTCCCGGACACCGCACAGGTCCGCGAGGGAGACTGGAAGGTCGCGCCGGCCCCGGCCGCGCTGAACGACCGCCGCGTGGAGATCACCGGTCCGACGGACCGCAAGATGACCATCAACGCCCTCAACTCGGGCGCCAGGGTCTGGCTCGCCGACTTCGAGGACGCCTCGGCTCCCACCTGGGAGAACGTCGTCCTCGGCCAGCTCAACCTCATCGACGCCTACGAGCGCCGCATCGACTTCACCGACCCGCGCACGGGCAAGGCGTACGCCCTGAAGCCCGCCGACCAGCTCGCCACCGTCGTCATGCGGCCGCGCGGCTGGCACCTGGAGGAGCGCCACCTCAGCTTCGAGGGCGGCCCCGCCTCGGGCTCCCTCGTGGACTTCGGCCTCTACTTCTTCCACAACGCGCAGCGCCTGATCGACCTCGGCAAGGGCCCGTACTTCTACCTGCCGAAGACCGAGTCGCACCTGGAGGCTCGCCTCTGGAACGAGATCTTCGTCTTCGCCCAGGACTACGTCGGCATCCCGCAGGGCACCGTCCGCGCGACCGTCCTCATCGAGACCATCACCGCGGCCTACGAGATGGAAGAGATCCTCTTCGAGCTCAAGGACCACGCGGCGGGCCTCAACGCGGGCCGCTGGGACTACCTGTTCTCGATCGTGAAGAACTTCCGCGATGGCGGCGAGAAGTTCGTCCTGCCGGACCGCAACGCGGTCACCATGACGGCCCCCTTCATGCGCGCCTACACCGAGCTGCTCGTGCGCACCTGCCACAAGCGCGGCGCGCACGCCATCGGCGGCATGGCGGCCTTCATCCCGTCCCGCAAGGACGCCGAGGTCAACAAGGTCGCGTTCGAGAAGGTCAAGGCCGACAAGGACCGCGAGGCGAACGACGGCTTCGACGGCTCCTGGGTCGCCCACCCCGACCTGGTCCCGATCGCGATGGCCTCCTTCGACGCGGTCCTCGGTGACAAGCCGAACCAGAAGGACCGCCTGCGCGAGGACGTCTCGGTGGCCCCGGGCGAGCTGATCGCGATCGATTCCCTCGACGCGAAGCCCACCTACGACGGCCTGGTCAACGCCGTCCAGGTCGGCACCCGTTACATCGAGGCGTGGCTGCGCGGCCTCGGCGCCGTCGGCATCTTCGGCCTCATGGAGGACGCTGCCACCGCCGAGATCTCCCGCTCGCAGATCTGGCAGTGGATCAACGCCGGAGTCGTGTTCGAGAACGGCAAGACGGCCACCGCCGAGCTGACCCGCGAGATCGCCGCCGAGGAACTGGCCAAGATCCGCGCCGAGGTCGGCGAGGAGGCCTTCGCGGCCGGCAAGTGGCAGCAGGCCCACGACCTCCTCCTGCAGGTCTCCCTGGACGCCGACTACGCGGACTTCCTCACCCTCCCCGCGTACGACCAGCTGATCGGCTGACCTGGGCCTTCGACTGAAACGCACAGCAGTCGAACACCGGGTTCCGCCCCCGTCGCCACCGAGGCGACGGGGGCGGAGCCATGTCGTGGACCGGTCGCGGGCCGGTCGCGGGCCGACCGAATGGTCGGCCGTTACTTCATCGTAACCTTGCTGTACCTAGCGGTAACAAGCGGGGGCGTGTCACCTTTCCGATGCCACCGGCGCCGGCGGTACCCCCACTTTCCAAGCCACGCACCGGAGTTGCCGCCCAGCGTTTCGTCGGCGGCTCCGGCGTGGCCGACCGCAGGAGTTCCGCAGTGATCGGATTCCGCAAGGCCGGCAAGGACAGGGCCGCCGCCCGCAGCCGCGTGCGACGACTGGCCGGCGCCGCGATGGCCGTACCGCTCGCCGCAGGCGCGCTGCTGGCCGCCGGGGCCGGGACGTCGGCCGCCAGCCCGGGGACCGGGCCCACCGCCCTGGTGTCCATGGGCGACAGCTACATCTCCGGCGAGGCCGGACGCTGGAAGGGCAACAGCCTGACCAACAGCGGGAGCAGGAACGGCACCGACCGGGCGTGGGTCAGCGGCAGTTCCTACGACCCCGCCAAGGTGTACGGCGCGACCGCCATGGGGTGCGACCGCTCGGATTCGGCCGAGGTGCTGAGCGCGGGCGCCGTCGCCGAGGTGGCCGTCAACCTCGCCTGCTCGGGAGCCACTTCGCAGAACGTGTTCCGCGCCTCCAACGGCGGCGTGGCCTTCAAGGGCGAGGCCCCGCAGGCCGACCAGCTCGCGGCCGTGGCCGCGGCCAAGAACGTGAAGGTCATCGCCCTGTCCATCGGCGGCAACGACCTCGGCTTCGCCGACATCATCAAGGACTGCGCGCTCGACTTCGTCCTCTGGAACTCGTACTGCTACGACGACCAGCAGGCGGTCGTCGACCAGAAGATCGACGGGGTGGTCGCAGGCATCGGCAAGTCCGTCGACGAGATCCGCGCCGTGATGGGCGGGGCCGGCTACGCGGACTCCTCGTACCGGATCGTGCTGCAGTCGTACCCGTCGCCGATCCCCCGGGGCGCGGAGAACCGGTACACCCAGAGCGACTGGAGCCGGCTCAACACCGGTGGCTGTCCCTTCTGGAACCGTGACTCGGACTGGGCGCGCGACTCGCTCGTGCCGCAGCTCTCGGACCGCATCAAGGGGGTCGCGACGGCCAAGGGCGTCCAGTTCCTCGACCTGCGCGACATGCTCCAGGGGCGCGAGGTGTGCGCGAAGGCCAGCAAGCTGGTCAGCTCCACCGTCCCGGCCTCGGCCAAGACGAGCGAGTGGGCGCGCTGGATCGACAACAACGAGACCCAGGGGCCGATCCAGGAGTCCATGCACCCGAACTACTACGGCCAGCTGGCCGTCGGGCGCTGCCTGGCCCTGGCCGTGGCCCAGCCCGCGAACTCCGGTTCGAGCTGCAAGAACACCGCCGGGGGCGACCACACCGGGATGTACCTGACACCGGCCCCGTAAAGCGGATGAGCGAAACGGGACGGGCTGCCATCCTCTTGGTCATGACAGCCCGTCCCGCACGCCCGGCACGCCCCGCACGTCCGAGCCTCTACATCTCCGTCGACATCGAGGCGGACGGCCCCATCCCCGGCCCGTACTCGATGATCAGCTTCGGCGCCGCGGTCGCGGGACGCCAGGACGGCGCCGTGTACACGGCGGCCGACCCGGCGGAGCGGACCTTCTACCGGGAGCTGCGGCCCGTCGGCGACCGGTACGTGGACGCCGCGCTCGCCGTCAGCGGCCTCGACCGAGACCGGCTGCTGCGCGAGGGCGCCGACCCGGCCGAGGCCATGGACGCGTTCCGTGCGTGGGTGCGGGAGGTCTCCGCCGGGGCGCAGCCCGTGATGTGCGGCTACCCGGCCTCCTTCGACTGGACCTTCCTGTACTGGTACCTGATCGCCTTCGGCGACGACAGCCCCTTCGGGCACTCCGGCTGCCTGGACATGAAGACCCTCTACGCGACGAAGGCCCGCGTCCCGCTGCGCGCCGCCGTGAAGGGGCGGATGCCCCGCGAGCTGCTCCCCCGACGCCCCCACACCCATCACGCGCTGGACGACGCGGTCGAACAGGCCGAGCTGATGAACAATCTGATGCTGTGGCAGCCCGGGGACCCCGGCACCGGCTGACCCCCGACCGGGCGCCGGAGCCTACGCCGCGCGCCGCGGACCGCCCGGGAGGGCGGCCAGGGCCGTGGCGAAGGCCGCGCGGCAGCGGAGCCAGTCCGGGTCCGGGGACGGCGCGTGCAGCGCGAGGAGCTTGGGCAGGAGGTCCGCCGAGAAGGCGCGGGCAGCCTCCGCCGGGAGCAGCGAGGGCAGGTTGTCGATGGCGATGACGTCCAGCGCGGGGGCGCCGCCGCGCAGCCGGCGGGCGGGGGCCGTCCAGTCGGTGAGGCGGTCGTAGACGGGGAGCAGGTGCAGCGGGGATCCGGTGTCACAGGTGATATCGGCGATCACCGAGAGCCGGCGGGTCCCGGCGGAGGCGTCGAGGTCGGCCGGGGTGAGGAAGGGCGCCACCGGGCGGGTGGTGAGGACCGCGTGGACCAGGATGTCGTGGCCGAGCAGCGCGGCCCGGTCCAGATCGCGGGTCGCGGCCCGGTCCCAGAGCGTGGGCCGGATCCCGGCGGTGGTCAGGGCGTCGCAGGCCCCGCGTCCGCTGCGGCCGCCCGCGCCGGTCACCAGGGCCCGTAACGGCCGGCCCTCGCGGGCCCGGCGCAGCCGCGCGTCGAGTTCGGCGCGGGGCAGCGGGGCCAGCGGGGCGGTGAGCCGGCCGCGCGCGTGCAGTGCGGCCAGGGCGGCGCCCGCGTACCCGGCCCAGTAGCCGAAGGCGGCCAGCCTGCGGCCCTGCGCGTCGGCGAGGTACTCCAGGTCGAACAGGGTCCCGCCGCCTGCCGCGAAGCGCCTCAGCAGCTCGGGGCCCTGCGCCTGCCCCTTGTAGGCGTGCCCGAAGTACACGTGCCGGTGGTGCAGCCGCTCGGGTGTGGGCGGGAGTTCCTTGAGCCCGAGGACGTACGCCGACCGGGGCGCGGACCCCGCCCAGGACCCGGCCGGGGCGGTGGCGCAGCCGGCGGCCGCGTAGGCGTCGAGCGGGAAGACCCGGTGGCCGGACTCCTCCACCGTGATCCGTACGCCCTGCCGGACGAGCCGCGCGGCGTCCTCGGGGGTCAGCGGTGCGCGGCGTTCGGTGGGTCGGGTCTCGCTGCGCATCCAGAGCTGGGGGAGCTGCGACATGGCTGTACCACCTGTCCGTTCGGCGGGGTGGGTGGGCTCATGCGATGTCTTTCCGCGTCGTATACGGCGTACGCGGGATCGGCGCGGCAACTCCGGGCCCGGGAGCCCCCGGGGCCCCGCCCGTCGCCCCCGGCCCAGGGCCCGCCGGGGGCCGGCCCGGACCCCGTCCGGCGGACCGTCCGGCGGCCGTCCGGCGGCCTGGATCAGAGTTCCGGGAGGAGGGCCCGCAGCGGGGTCCTGGCCCCCTCGGCGAGCGCCGCCCGGAAGGCCTCCGGGTCCATGCGGGCCCGCAGGACCCGCTCCGCCCGCGGGAGGCAGGCGCTGGCCGGGCGGATGCGGGCGACCGCTCCGAGCAGCCGCGCGGACTCCTCGTAGCAGCCCGCGTCGGCCTCCAGTTCGGCGAGCAGTTCCGCCGAGAGCGCCTGCCCGAGCCCGTCGCCGAGGACCAGCTGGATCTCCAGGGCGCGCAGCAGTTCGGCGCGGGCCAGCGCCGGGCGGCCCTCGCGGCGCTGGACCATGGCATGGGCGTATCCGGTCCAGGAGCGGGCCCACAGGTCCACCGGTCCGTCCGGCGGACCGTCCTCGACGGGGACGGACGCCGGGTCGGTGTGCGCGAGCGCCATCGTCAGGGCCGCCCGCACCGCCTCCGGCCCCGGTCCGAACTCCGGCTCCGGGGGCAGCAGTTCGAGTGCCTCGCGGAATTCGGCGGCCGCCTCCCAGGGCCGGTCCCGCCAGAGCGCGACGAGCCCCCGCAGGTGGGCCAGGTAGGCCACGCAGGCGTCCTCCCCCTCCTGCACGGCCGCGCTCCAGGCCTCCACCAGCAACGGATCGGCGGCTTCCGCCTCCCCGGAACTCGCCACCAGCCAGGCGGCCAGCCACAGCGCCCGGGCGGGCCGGGGCGCCGGGTGCACGGCCAGGGCCCGTTCCAGGTGCCGCCGCCCCTCCACGACCAGCCCGCAGGGCGACCACAGGAACCACAGCGACACGGCGATCTCCAGGGCGCCCCCGGGGCCGGCCGCGGTGAGCGGGTTCATCGCGGCGCGCAGCTCCGGCAGTTCCGCGACGGCCAGTGCGCGCGCCTCCCGCTGCGCCCCCGACCGCCACAGCCGGGCGGCCCGCTCGGCCGTCGCCCGGTACCGCTCGCGGTGACGGCGTGCCGCGGTCGCCCCGTCGCCGTTCGGGGCGAGGGCGAGCCGCCGGGCCGCGAGGGCGCGTACGGACAGCGGCAGCCGGTGGCGGCCCGGGTGCCCGGCTTCCTCCAGCAGGGCGGGGCTGATCCGCTCCAGTGCCTCGGCGGCCCGCCGCGGGGCGAGCGGGCCGAAGCCGCACACCTCGACGACGGCGTCGCGGTCGAAGGAGCCCGCGAAGACCGAGAGCCGTTCCCACAGCAGCCGTTCGTCGGGCGGGGCGAGGCTGCAGGTGCGCAGGGCGTCCGCCCCGCCGGCCCGGCCGGCGCCGCCCGAGAGGAAGTCCAGCGGGTCGGCGGTGAGCCGGCGCAGCGCCTCGGCGGGGGCGTACCGGTGGGCGCGCCCGGCGGCGAGTTCCAGCGCGCCGGGGATCCCGTCGAGGGCCCGGCACAGGGCGGCGACGGCTCCGGCGTTGCGTTCGGCGAGCTCGAAGAAGGGGTCGGCCCCGCGCGCCCGTTCCTCGTAGAGGCGTACGGCCTCGTACCCGGCGACCTCGGCCACGGGCCGCCGGGCGGGATCGGGCGCGGCGTCCGGTACGGGCGCGGGCGGTACGGGCGCCGGCGGTACGGCGAGCGGCGGTACGGCGAGCAGTGCCTCCCCGGCCGGCCCGACGGCGCGCTGCGAGGTCGCCAGGATCCGCAGCCGGGGCAGCCGTACCAGCAGCGCGGACACCAGCGGGCCGGCCTGCGCGCCGAGCTGTTCGCAGCCGTCGAGCACCAGCAGGGCCTCGCGGCCGTCGAGCCGCCGGACCAGCTCCGCCTCCAGCGCCCCGCTGCCGTCCGGGGGCACGCCGACCATGTCGGCCCAGACCACGTCGACCCCCTGGCTGCGGCCCAGGGTGCGGACGGTGCGCACGGCCAGCCGGGTCTTGCCGATGCCGGCCGGTCCTGTGAGGGTGACCAGTCGGGCCGTGGCGAGCAGGACCGCCGTACGGCTCAGCTCGCGCTCCCGGCCGATGAAGCTGGACAGTTCGGCAGGCACCGACTGGCGCACGCTCGTGCCGGGCTCCCCCACACGTCCTCCCGCTGATCTCGCCAAGGTGCGCACTGCTGTCCGATTCAACAGTTCAGCACACAAAGAGAGATCATCAGCCGAGCGTCCGGTCGACCGGACGGTGACCGGGAGAACCACCAGGGGAAGGCATGAACTCCGCCGTTTCCGCCATCGACGACACCGACCGGGCGCTGGTCCACGCGCTCCAGCTGGCACCCCGTGCGAGCTGGGAGCGGCTGGCACCGGTGCTCGGCGCCCGGCCGGACACCCTCGCGCGCCGCTGGGACCGGATGACCGCCGCCGGGGAGGCCTGGATCACGGGCCTGGGGCTGCGGACGGGCACCCGGGCGCCCTGCATGGCGTGGGTGGAGGTGACCTGCGCGCCGGGCTCCTCCCCCACGGTCGGCTCCTCCCTGGTGGCGGACCCCCACACCATGGGCGTGGAGCACACCACGGGCGGCCGCGACCTGCTGCTCTTCGTCGCCGTGCCCGACCTGCACACGTTGTACCGCTACCTTCAGTTCCGCGTTCAGCGGATCCCCGGGGTGAGCGGTACCCGCTCCTCGATGGTCACGGCGGTGCACACCGCCCCCGACCGCTGGCGCCTGGACCAGCTGACGCCGGCCCAGAGCGACCGGCTGACCGGGCGCACCCGCCGGGCGGCCGCCCCGGTCTCCGCCTCGGCGCCGGGGCCGGCGGCCCTGCTGGAGGAGGACCGGGCCCTCGTGCTGGCACTGGCCTCGGACGCGCGCCGCAGCGTGGCCTCGCTGGCCCGGGAGTCGGGGATGAGCGAGTCGACGGTACGGCGCCGGCTGGGACGGCTGGAATCGCGGCAGAGCCTGCGCTACAGCTGCGCGATGGCCTCGGGGCTGTCCGGCTGGCCGGTGTCGGCGACGCTGTGGGCGGAGGTGCCGGAGCACGAGGTCGCCGACTGCGCGGCGGTGGCCTCGGGGCTGCGCGAGACCCGGACCTGCATGTCCGTCAGCGGCCCCTGGAACTTCATGATCAGCGCCCGGCTGCGCACCGTCGAGGAGCTGTCCCGCTACACCGCCGACCTGTCGCGGCGGCTGCCGGGGCTGCACATCACCGACACGGCGGTGGCGCTGTGCGTGCGCAAGTCGGAGGCGCAGGAACTGGACCAGGCGGGCCGCAGGGTACGGACCGTCCTGCCGGACATCTGGCGCGACCCGGTGCCGGAGCCCGGCTCCGCACACGGGCGGGGCGCCCCGCAGGTCGGGGCCCCCGGCGGTCAGGGCTTTCCGTAGGACGGGGCTCACCCCAGTACGGGGCACCCCGCAGGTCGGAGCTCACCGCGGTCAGGGCTCACCGCAGGACGGAGCACCCCCGCAGGACGGGGCTCACCGCGGTCGGGGCCCACCCCAGACCGGGGCCACCGCGGTCGGGGCTCCCGGCAGGCGGGGAGCCCCGTACGGCAGGGCTTCCCCATGGGCCTCAGGTCCCCGGGGGCAGGGCCCGCTCCAGCGCGTCGAAGGCGGCGTTGACCCGTGCGCGGTGGTCCTCGGCGATGTCCGCCGCGCGTTCTCCGGCGAGCAGCCGCCCGGCCGTGGTGACGTAGACGGTCCGGTACGCGGCCACGGTCAGGGCCGCCGTCAGCCGGGCCCCGGGGCCGCCGATCGCCTCGGCCAGCGCGTCCTCCAGCTCCTCGACGCCCTCGCGCGCCCGGGCCCGCAGCGCCGGGGAGCCGAGGACGATCCGCCAGAAGTGCGGGAAGGTGTCGCCGACGCCCGCCAGCGGGTGGCGCTGGTCGAGGAGCCTCAGCAGCAGCTCCCGAAGGCCGGTCAGCGCGGGCGTGCCGTCCGGACGGTCGCGCACCGCGTCCGAGAACAGCTCGACGGCTTCGGGGATCCGGTCGAGGAAGAGGTCCTCCTTGCGCGGGAAGTGGTTGAACACCGTCATCGTCGAGACCTGCGCGGCCTTGGCGACCTCGGCCACGGTCACGTGGTCGAAGCCGCGCGCCGCGAACAGCGTCGTCGCCACGTCGGAGATCCGCTGCCGGGTCTCGCGCTTCTTGCGTTCGCGCAGCGAGCCCGTCGCCGGGCCCGCGTCCTTCTCGTGTTCCATGAAGATAACTATAGCGACTACAAACTTTTAGTGACTATAGTCAACGCATGGACTCGGACTTCGGCACAGACGCACACACAGGACCCGCCGCGGAAGCGGGCACGGACACGGACGTGGTGGTGGCCGGCGGCGGCCCCGTCGGGCTCATGCTCGCCTGCGAACTCCGGCTCGGCGGGGCCCGCGTGGTCCTCGTGGAGCGCCGCACCGACGTGGACCCGACCGTCAAGGCGGGGGCGATCAACACGCCGACCGCCGAGGCCTTCCACCGGCGCGGGATGCTGCCCGCGCTCGCCGAGGTGCAGCAGCGCGCCCTCGAACAGTTCCGGAACTTCATGCGCGACCGGCCGGGGGGCGACCAGGACGCACGGCCCCCTCGTACGCCGCCCCGGTTCGCCGCCCACTTCGGCGGGATCATGCTGGACGGCACCCTCCTGGACGAGGCCGACCCCGACTTCGCGCACGCCGGTCCGGCCTCCGAGGTGGGCTTCGTACCGCAGCAGGACATCGAGCGGGTGCTCGCCGAACGCGCCGCGCGGCTCGGCGTCGAGCTGCTCCGGGGCGTGGAACTGACGGGCTTCGACGCCGACGACGAGGGGGTCGAGGTCCGCACGGCCCCGGTGGGCGGCGGGCCGGACCGGAGGATACGGGCGGACTGGCTGGTCGGCTGCGACGGCGGTCGCAGTACGGTGCGCAAGCTCGCGGGCTTCGCCTTCCCCGGAACGGATCCGCAGATCACCGGTCACCAGGCCGTCGTCAGCATGACCGGGGCCGAGGCCCTGAAGACCGGCTGGCACCACACCGACACCGGTACGTACGTCCACGGCCCCGTCCCCGGCCGCATCCTCACGGTCGAGTTCGACGGACCGCCCGCCGACCGCGAGGCGCCCGTCACCGCCGAGGAGCTGCAGAAGAGCCTGCGGCACGTCACCGGCTCGGCCGACGTCACGGTCACCGGTGTGCACTCCGCCACCCGGTTCACCGACAACGCCCGCCAGGCGTCGGACTACCGCTCGGGCCGCGTACTGCTCGCGGGGGACGCGGCGCACGTCCACTCGCCGTTCGGCGGACAGGGGCTGAACCTCGGCATCGGGGACGCGGTGAACCTGGGCTGGAAGCTCGCCGCGGTGGTCCGGGGCGGGGCTCCCGAAGGACTCCTCGACTCCTACACCGCCGAACGGCACCCGATCGGGGCCTGGGTGCTCCAGTGGACCAGGGCACAGATCGCCCTGATGCGGCCGGAGCCCGCGTCCCGGGCCCTGCGCGACGTGGTCGGCGAGCTGACCGCGACCGTGACCGGCACCACCTACTTCGTCAAGAAGATCTCCGGGGTGTGGCAGCGCTACGAACTGCCCGGCGGCCACCCGCTGGTGGGCCGCAGCGCCCCCGACCTCGAACTGGCCGACGGGCGCCGGCTCGCGGACCTGATGCACGACGGGCGGGCCCTGCTCCTGGACCTCTCGGAGGACGCGGGCATCGGGGCCGTGGCCGACGGGTACGGGGAGCGGGTGCGGGTGGTCACCGCCGCCGGCCCCGCCGGACCGGCGCCGGCCGCACTGCTCGTGCGCCCCGACGGGTGCACCGCCTGGGCGGTGGACGCCGACGGCGACCGGGCGGAGGCGCTGCGCGGACTCGCCGACTCCCTGACCCGGTGGTTCGGCTCCCCCGCGCCCGCCGGAGCCTGACCCCGCCGGCCGGACCTCGTCAGGGGGACCGGGCCCCGTACGGGAGCCGGCACGAACGGCGGCGCGTACGCCACACCCGCAGTGCCGAGGTGGTTGAAGGCCAGGTTGAGGACGATCGCGACCACGCAGCCGGTGCTGATGCCGGAGTCGAGGACGACGAGCAGGTCCTTCGGGAAGTGGTGGTAGAAGCCGGGGGCGGCGATCGGGATCAGGCCGATGCCGACCGAGGCGGCGACGATCAGGGCGTTCTCGCCCTTCTCCATGGCCGCGCCCGCCAGGGTCTGGATCCCGCTGGCCGCGACCGAGCCGAAGAGCACGATGCCGGCGCCGCCGAGGACGGGCAGCGGGACGACCCCGATGACGGAGGCGGCCATCGGACACAGGCCCAGCAGGATCAGGATGCCGCCGCCGGCGGCGACCACGAACCGGCTGCGCACCTTGGTCATCGCGACCAGGCCGATGTTCTGGGCGAAGGCGCTGCACATGAAGCCGTTGAACAGCGGGCTGAGGGCACTGCCGAGGGTGTCGGCGCGCAGGCCGCCCTCGATGGTCTTCGCGTCCGCCGGACGTCCGACGATCTTGCCGAGGGCGAGGATGTCGGCGGTCGACTCGGTCATGCAGACGAGCATGACGATGCACATCGAGATGATCGCGGCCACCTGGAACTGCGGGGCCCCGAAGTGGAAGGGGGTGGGGAAGCCGATGACGTCCGCGTTCTTGACGGCGTCGAAGCTGGTCATGCCCAGCGGCAGTGCGATGAGGGTGCCCGCGACGAGGCCGAGCAGGATGGAGATCTGCTGCAGGAAGCCGCGCAGGAACTTGCGCATCACCAGGACGATCGCCAGCGTGAGGGCGGCCATGCCGATGTTCTTCATCGAGCCGTAGTCGGTCGCCGTGCGGTTGCCGCCCTGGGACCAGTTGAACGCCACGGGGAGCAGTGAGACGCCGATCAGGGTGATGACGGTGCCGGTGACCACGGGCGGGAAGAAGCGGACGAGCTTGCCGAAGTAGGGGGCGGCGAGGAAGCCGGCCAGTCCGGCGACGATGATCGCGCCGAAGATCACGGGGATGGCGTCGGCGCCCTCACCCTTGCCTATCGCGATCATCGGGGTCACTCCGGCGAAGGAGACACCGTTGACGAAGGGGAGTTTGGCGCCGATCTTCCAGAACCCGAGGGTCTGGAGGAGGGTGGCGAGCCCTGCGGTGAAGAGCGAGGCGCCCATCAGGAAGGCGGTCTCGGCGGCGGAGAGTCCGACGGCGGGGCCGACGATCATGGGCGGAGCCACGACGCCCGCGTACATGGCGGCCACGTGCTGGAGCCCGCTCGTGAACATCTTCAGCGGAGGCAGGGTCTCGTCGACCGGGTGCGTCTCCTCCGGTACTGCGACTGCATCTTTGCGAAACCTGGGCGTTGCGGCCACGGCTTCCTCCGGTCGGTATAGCACGTCGCAGGGACGTGAGTGTCATGGAGGGGGGTGCGAAAGCGTTGCTGTCGAGCCTGTATGGAGTTGTGGGTGCTGCGACTTCTTGTCCCAAGGGGTGCGGAAACGATTCGCCCAAAAAGGTTCCGCGCATCGAGCCGGTATGGCCGTGGCAGTGGACCGGAACAGGGCAGCACGGTGCCGCGGTCCTGGTGTTGTCACGCCTCACCGCCCCCGGGAACGCCTTCGGATCTCTCCTCGGGCGCTTCCCGGGAACGGCTGCCGCGGACCCCGCTCGGGTCCGCGGCCGCCGGCCGGGGGCCGTCCCCCCCGACCGGACTCCGTGGGATCAGGCCTGCGCGGAGATCCGCGCGAGGCGCTGGGCCTCTTCCCGGGTGGACACGGCGATCGCGTCCTCGTCGGCGAAGAGCAGTCGGTTGTTCTCGACGATCTGCTTGCCGTTGACGAACGAGGCCGTCACCGGGGCCGCCGCGCCGAAGACCAGGGCGGTGACCGGGTCGGCGATGGAGGAGTGCAGGAAGGTGTTCAGGTTCCACAGGACCAGGTCGGCGAGCTTGCCGACCTCCAGCGAACCGATGCTGTCCGCGCGGCCGAGGACCTGGGCGCCGCCGTAGGTGCCCAGGCGCAGCGCCTGGCGCGCGTTGAGCGCGCGCTCGCGGTGGACCGGGTTCAGACGGTTGATCAGCAGCGCGTTGCGCAGCTCGGTGTGCAGCTCACCGGACTCGTTGGAGGCGGTGCCGTCCACGCCGAGGCCCACCGGTACGCCGGCGGCCAGCATGTCCGGGACGCGGGCGATGCCGGCGGCCAGACGGGCGTTGGAGGACGGGCAGTGCGCGACACCGGTCTTGGTACGGGCGAACGCGGCGATGTCGGAGTCGTTCATGTGGACGCTGTGCGCCATCCACACGTCCTCGCCGAGCCAGCCGGTCGACTCGAAGTAGTCGGTCGGGCCCATGCCGAACAGTTCCTTGCAGAACTGCTCTTCCTCGACGGTCTCGGAGCCGTGCGTGTGCAGGCGCACACCCAGGCGGCGGGCCAGCTCGGCGCCCTGCCTCAGCAGCTCGGTGGAGACCGAGAAGGGGGAGCAGGGGGCGACGGCGACCTGGGTCATCGAGTCGAAGGAGGCGTCGTGGTACTTCTTGACGGTCGCCTCGGTGTCGGCGAGCGCGCCTTCGAGGGTCTCGACGGCGTGGTCCGGCGGCAGGCCGCCGTCCTTCTCGCTGCGGTCCATCGAGCCGCGGGCGAGGGTGAAGCGGACACCCATCTCGGACGCGGCGCGGATGATGGAGCCGGACAGGTCACCGGAGCCCTTGGGGAAGACGTAGTGGTGGTCCATCGCGGTGGTCACACCGCCCTTGGCCATCGCGGCGAGGGAGCCCTGCGCGGCCGTGTACGTCATCTGCTCGTCGATGCGCGCCCAGGTCGGGTACAGCGAGACGAGCCAGTTGAAGAGGTTGTGGTCGGTGGCCAGGCCACGCGTGATCCACTGGTAGAAGTGGTGGTGCGTGTTGACCAGGCCGGGGGTCACGAGGTGGCCGGTGCCGTCGATGCGGCGGACGACGTTGTCGAGGTTCTCGGGAGCCTTGCCCGCACCGATGAACTCGATCTTGTTGCCCGCGACCACCACGTGTCCCGAGACGTACTCGGTGTCGTTCGCGTCGACCGTGGCGATCGCACAGTTTTCGATGACGATGCGCTCGACGGCGCTGTCCTGGGCTGCGGGTGCTGCCATGGGACTTCCTCGTGCTTTCAGTGGCGGTGCGGGCACGGCAAAACCCAGGGGATTTGAGTGCCGGAGCCGGGGGCCTTGACAGCTGACAGTACTGCCGCCCCGAAGGGTGCGTCCGGGTGCCGATTCAGGAAGCGGGAACGTGTCGCCCGTCCCGGGGCCACTGCGGAGCCCCGGGACCGGCGTGCCGTGATCAGAGGTTGGTCATGTCCACGGGGATACGGGCATCGACGCCGTCGCGGAGGACCGTCGCCTCGATCAGACCGTACGGACGGTCCGCGGCGAAGTACACCTCGTTGTCGTTCTTGAGGCCGAAGGGCTCCAGGTCGACGAGGAAGTGGTGCTTGTTCGGGAGCGAGAAGCGGACCTCGTCGATCTCCGAACGGTGGTTGATGATGCGCGAACCCATCTGGTACAGGGTCTGCTGCAGCGACAGGGAGTAGGTCTCCGCGAAGGCCTGGAGCATGTGCTTCTTGGTCTCGGCGTAGGACTTCTCCCAGTTGGGCATCCGCTGCTCGTCGTCCGACCAGTTGAAGCGCCAGCGGCCCGACACCTGGGTGGCCAGGATGCGGTCGTACGCCTCCTGCAGGGTCGTGTACTTGTCCTTCACGTAACCCCAGAACTCGGAGTTCGTGGAGTTCATGACGATCAGGTCCTTGAGGCCGGAGATGACCTCCCAGTTCTGGCCGTCGTACGTGATCTGGGTGACGCGGGTCTCCATGCCCTTGCGGACGAAGGAGTGGTTCACCTCGTCGGAGCCGATGAACTTGGAGTTGGCGTCCGAAGTGGCGATCCGGTCCCAGGCGTACTCCTCGATCCGGATCCGCGCGCGCTTGATCGGCTCCTGGCTGTTGACGAACCAACGCGCCAGGTGGATGCCGAACTGCTCGGCGGACTCGATGCCGTACTCCTTGGCGAACGCGTACACCGTGTTCTTGGTGGTGTCCGTCGGCAGGCAGTTGGCGTTCGAGCCGTTGTAGTGGACGTCGTCCATGTCGCCGGAGAGGGCGACCGAGACGTTCAGGTCCTTGATGTGATGGGTGTCGCCGTCCCGCGTGATCTTGACGACGCGGTTCTCTGCCTTGCCGTACTGGTTCTGGCCCAGAATCGTGGCCATGACTAGCTCCCTCGGTAAACGGAGTAGCCGAACGGGTTGAGCAGCAGCGGTACGTGGTAGTGCTCGCCCGGGTTCACCGCGAAGGTGATGGTTACCTCGGGGAAGAACGCACCGCTGTCCCTTACGCGGGGGGCGTCCTGCTGCGCCTCGGCTTGCTTCTCTGCACTGTGCTTATTCAAGAAGTACGTCTCGGTCTCGAAATCGAGACGCACGTGTGTGGTGCCCTCCGGCAGCGCCGGCAGGTCCTTGCAACGCCCGTCGGCGTCGGTGGCGGAACCGCCGAGAGCCGCCCACTCGCCGTCCAGGCCCGTACGGGCCGACAGGGAGATGGCGACGCCCTCGGCGGGCTTGCCGATGCTGGTGTCCAGGATGTGCGTGGACACCGACGCGGTGGTCGCGGTGCTCATGCTCACTCTCCTTCTTCTGCGAGTTCTGCGAGGCGGGTCAGACGGATCCGGTTGATCTTGACGAGCTCGCCGCGGGCGATTTCGCGCTCCCGCTCCGGCGAGTTGCCGATCCGGACCTTGACCGCGTCCCGCATGAACTCACCGGTCGCACCGGTGGCGCAGATGAGGAAGACGTGGCCGAACTTGTCCTGGTACGCGAGGTTCAGTTCGAGGAGCTCGTTCTTGAGCTCCTCCGAGGCACCGGCCATGCCACGCTGCTCGCGGGCGGAGGTCGGGTCTCCCGGCTTCGGCCGGCCGATCGGCGCGTGGCCGCCCATCGCCTCGCCGAGGTCCTCGGCGGTGAGCTCCGCCATGGCGGACTCGTTGGCCGAGAACAGGGCATCGACGTCGGCGAAGGGGCGCTGGGCGAGCATCTTGCTCCCCCAAGCCGAGCTGGCGCACACCTCGTGGAGCTCGGCCGCGGCCGCGCTGTCGTCCAAGGCGTTGAACCGGGTGAGACCCGGGGTCGGACTCGAAGTCACGGTAGGCCTCCGTGGCCTGTTGTTGCTTTGACGGGCTGCGCATAGCTAACGCCCTCGACAACACGGCGTCAACACTTTGTTGAAACTTCCCGTACACAAAAGCCGCCGCCCGGGTGAATTGGGCGGCGGCTCGTCACCGCGGGTGAATCTGCGTTCACTCCTGGCCGCTCTTGGCCCCCTTCGGGGCGCCGGCGTCCCTGTTCAAGTAGTTGTAGACCGTGAAGCGGCTCACGCCCAGGGCTCCCGCGACCGTTTCGACGCCGTGCCGCACGGAGAAGGCGCCCCGCGCCTCCAGTATCCGCACCACGTCCTGCTTGGACTTCCGGTCGAGCTGCGCCAACGGTACGCCGTGCCGCCGCTCCAGGGCCGCCAGGATGTGGTCCAGCGATTCGGAGAGCTGGGGCAGGCGCACCGCGAGCAGCTCCCGACCCTCCCACGACAGCACGACGTCGTCCGGCTGCGCCAGGGCGGGATCCATCAGCTCGCCCCCCATCGCGTCCACCAGCGGCTTGACCGCGGTGACGAAGGGGTGGTCACGGGGCTCGGTCACGGGGTGTCCTCCCCGATCACGTTGACCTGGAGCGAGACGCGCGTCGCCCCGGCCTCCAGGGAACCGCGCAGCAGCGCGGCCACCGCGGTCAGCACCCGGTCGGACTCGCCCTCGGCGGTATTGCCGAACGGGCCGACGTCCACCGCGTCCAGCTGGGCCTTCTGGATGACCTCGCGGGCGGCCACGGCGTGGGCGGGGGCCTCTTCGAGGTCGAAGGGCTCGGTCGTGAACTCCACTCTCAATCGCACGCAGGTCAACCTACTGCGCGGTCGGGATTTTTCGGGAGTCCGCACTTGACATCCGCGCCGAGGCCAATGCAGTCTTCCATCAAGCAGAAAATAACTTCCGCAATACGGAAGGAGCGCACACCCCTCATGGGATACACGGACCAGCGCTTCGATGTGAACCTGTCGATCCTCTTCACGGAACTCCCGCTTCTGGAGCGTCCCGCGGCCGCCGCCGCGGCGGGCTTCACCGCGGTCGAGCTGTGGTGGCCCTGGATCGAGACCCCCACCCCCGCTCAGGAGGAGCTCGACGCCCTCAAGCAGGCTCTTGAGGACGCCGGCACTCAGCTGGTGGGCCTGAACTTCTACGCCGGCCGGCTGCCGGGCCCGGACCGCGGCGCGGTCTCGGTACCCGGTGAGGAGTCGGACCGCTTCAACGCCAACATCAACGTGGCGGCGGACTTCGCCGCCTCGGTCGGCTGCAAGGCGCTCAACGCCCTCTACGGCAACCGGGTCGACGGCGTCGACCCGGCCGTGCAGGACGAGCTGGCCCTGAAGAACCTGGTCGTCGCGGCCCGGGCCGCGGACCGCGTGGGTGCGATCCTCTTGATCGAGACCCTCAACAAGCCCGAGTCGCCGCTCTACCCCCTGGTGAGCGCCCCGGCCGGCATCGAGGTGGTGGACAAGGTCAACGAGGCCACCGGCCTCGGGAACGCCAAGTTCCTGCTCGACCTGTACCACCTGGCGATGAACGATGAGGACCTCTCCGAGGTCATCGAAAAGTACGCCGCCAAGACCGGCCACGTCCAGATCGCGGACAAGCCGGGACGCGGTGCCCCCGGTACCGGCGAGCTGCCCCTGGAGGCGCTCCTGGACCAGCTGAAGAAGGCCGGGTACGAGGGCTGGGTAGGCCTCGAATACAAGGCCGCCGACGCCGCCGCGTCCTTCGCCTGGCTCCCCGCCGAGGCCCGCGCCGCCCGGTAGGCGGGCCAAGTCCGGGCGATCAGCCGGGCACCCCACGCACTTTTCGTACGATGCATCAAGAGAAGGACCCTCAATGAGCACCCTCCCCAAGATTGCCTGGATCGGTCTCGGAATCATGGGCTCCCCCATGGCCGAGAACCTCCTGAAGGCCGGCTACTCGGTCACCGGCTTCACCCTGGAGCAGGACAAGCTGGACCGCCTGGCCGCCGCCGGCGGCTCCGCGGCCGGCTCGATCGCCGAGGCCGTCAGGGACGCCGACGTCATCATCACGATGGTGCCCGCCTCCCCGCAGGTCGAGGCCATCTCCTACGGTGAGAACGGCATCCTGGAGAACGCGAAGTCCGGCGCGCTGATCATCGACATGTCGTCGATCACCCCGCAGACCTCGGTCGACCTCGCGAAGAACGCCGCCGCGAAGGGCATCCGCGTCATCGACGCCCCGGTGTCCGGCGGCGAGGCGGGCGCCATCGAGGCCGTCCTGTCGATCATGGTGGGTGGCGAGCAGGCCGACTTCGACGAGGCCCTCCCGGTCCTCCAGGCCCTCGGCAAGGTCATCGTCCTGTGCGGTCCGCACGGCTCCGGCCAGACGGTGAAGGCCGCCAACCAGCTCATCGTCGCGGTGAACATCCAGGCGTGTGCCGAGGCCGTCGTCTTCCTGGAGAAGTCGGGCGTGAACCTCACCGCCGCCCTGGACGTCCTCAACGGCGGTCTGGCCGGCTCCACGGTCCTGACCCGCAAGAAGGACAACTTCCTGAACCGCGACTTCAAGCCCGGTTTCCGGATCGACCTGCACCACAAGGACATGGGCATCGTCACCGACGCCGCCCGCAACGTCGGTGCGGCCCTCCCGGTCGGCGCGGTCGTCGCCCAGCTCGTGGCCTCGCTGCGCGCCCAGGGTGACGGCGGCCTGGACCACTCCGCGCTGCTCCGCGCGGTCGAGCGCCTCTCCGGCGCCCAGGTCTGATCCACCCCCCGCGGCGGCCCGCTGTCCCGGGCCGGATGGTGCCGGTGCTGACACCTGTCCTGTCGCGCCCAAGTGCCGGCACCGTCCGGATCACCACTCCCCTCTTCTTTCTTTCAACAAACTGTTGACGTCGAGTTCACGCCGAAATTAGGCTGTTCCGCATGACGGAAGACGCTTTCCGTCAACAGTTGTCCCGTACGGAAGGTCACCATGTCGAAGCGCACGCTGACGACCGAGTCCGGCGCCCCGGTCGCCGACAATCAGAACTCCGCCACCGCCGGCGTCGGTGGCCCGCTCCTGGTCCAGGACCAGCAGCTGCTGGAGAAGCTCGCCCGCTTCAACCGCGAGCGGATCCCGGAGCGCGTGGTGCACGCCCGCGGCAGCGCCGCCTACGGCTACTTCGAGGTGACCGACGACGTCACCGCGTACACCAGCGCGGCGTTCCTGAACACCGTCGGCAAGAAGACCGAGACCTTCCTGCGCTTCTCCACCGTGGCCGACTCGCTCGGCGGCGCGGACGCGGTCCGCGACCCGCGCGGCTTCGCCCTGAAGTTCTACACCGAAGAGGGCAACTACGACCTCGTCGGCAACAACACCCCGGTGTTCTTCATCAAGGACCCGATCAAGTTCCCCGACTTCATCCACTCCCAGAAGCGCGACCCCTTCACGGGCAAGCAGGAGCCGGACAACGTCTGGGACTTCTGGGCGCACGCCCCCGAGGCGACGCACCAGATCACCTGGCTGATGGGTGACCGCGGCATACCGGCGTCCTACCGCCACATGAACGGCTACGGCTCCCACACCTACCAGTGGACCAACGCCCAGGGCGAGGCCTTCTTCGTCAAGTACCACTTCAAGACGAACCAGGGCATCCGCTGCCTGTCGGGCGAGCAGGCCGCCGAGGTCGTCGGCAAGGACGCCAACTCGCACCAGACCGACCTGCTCCAGGCGATCGAGCGCGGCGTGAACCCGAGCTGGACCCTCTACGTCCAGGTCATGCCCGCCGCCGAGGCCGCGGACTACCGCTTCAACCCGTTCGACCTCACCAAGGTGTGGCCGCACAGCGACTACCCGCTGCAGCGCGTGGGCCGTCTGGTCCTCGACCGCAACCCCGACAACGTCTTCGCCGAGGTCGAGCAGTCCGCCTTCTCCCCGAACAACTTCGTCCCGGGCATCACCGCCTCGCCGGACAAGATGCTCCAGGGCCGCCTGTTCGCGTACGCCGACGCCCAGCGCTACCGCCTCGGTGTGAACCACACCCTGCTGCCGGTCAACGCCCCGAAGGCGACGCAGGCCGACAACTACGGCCGCGACGGCGTCATGGCGCTGCGCAACGGCTCGCGCCACGACAAGAACTACGAGCCCAACTCGTACCAGGGTCCGGCCGAGACCGGTCTGGCGCTCGGCGCCCCGAAGGCCGTCTCCGGCTACACGGGCACCCACGAGGCCCCGGCCCACACCAAGGACGACGACTTCTTCCAGGCCGGTGAGCTCTACCGCCTGATGTCGGAGGCCGAGAAGGAGCGTCTGGTGGCGAACATCGCCGGCGGTCTCTCCCAGGTCACCCTGGAGGACGTCATCGAGAAGAACCTGGCTCACTTCCACGCCGCCGATGCCGACTACGGCAAGCGCGTCGAGGAGGCCGTCCGCGCCCTGCGCGACGCCTGAGCCGCATGTTGTACCGGGGGCCTGACGGGAGGTCATGCCCCGGGTGCTGAGCCCGCACCGCGGACCCGGATGAGGGGTGGTACGCGGTGAGGGCAGGACGAGGACCGTGACGGGCGTGTGAGCCAGTGCGGTGGTAATGGGTTCCGAGGCCCGTCTCTTGACCTGAGGGAGACGACGCCGGAGTTCTCGTCACCGCCCGTCGCGGTCCCAGCCACTCCCCCCTCCTCCATGTACAGGGGCCACGCACAGAGCCCCTGCCCGTGGAGCGGGAAACCCTCCCCCAGTCTCCGCCCGGCGGTGCGAACGTCCTGTCGCGCCAGCCTCGCACCGTCGGGCGGTCACACACCAGAGCGCCGAGTCACGGACGGTCCCGTGACTCGGCGCTTTGCCGTTCCCCCGTGACGCGCTCCCCCGTACGGCTCGGGCTATCGTTGCAATCTGACTGAAAGCTCAGTCAAGCCGGTCCGAGCAAGGGGTGCGAGCAAGAGTGGCCGACCGTCAATCGCTGATCCTGGAAGCAGCCGTCCGAGTCATCGCCCGCAACGGCGTCAGAGGGCTGCGGGTCGAGGAACTGGCGACCGAGGCCGGAGTGTCCACCGCACTCATCTACTACCACTTCAAGGACCGCGCCGGCCTGGTCCAGCGCACGCTCGCCTTCATCAGCGACCGCGCCACCGGCTACACCGACGAGGCCGTCGAGGCCGTGGCGGGCACCGAGGACGCCCGCGCCGTCCTGCTCCAGATGCTGCTCGGCGAGCTCCAGGACACCCCCCGGGTGCGCGAGAACAGCATCGCCTGGGGCGAGCTGCGGGCCACCGCCATCTTCGACGCGGACCTGCGCGCCGCCCTCGCCGAGTCCACCCGCAGCTGGAACCGGGACACCGCCGACGCCGTGGCGGACGCCCAGGCGGCCGGTCAGGCCGACCCGGCCGCGGTCCCGCTGGACGTGGCGGAGCGGCTGAACTCCCTGGTGGAGGGGTTGAGCGAGCGCTGGCTGAGCGGCTCACTGGAGCTGGAGCGGGCCCGGACGCTGCTGGAGGGCGCGGTGGACGCGGAGCTGGGCCCGTACCCCGCTCGAAGCGGCGGCCCCGGGCCCCGGGTCCCGTAGGAGAAGCGGAAGGCCCCGGGCCCCGCAAGGGGACGCACGGAACACCGAGCAGGTCCACGGCACGCGGAACGGCCCCCGTACCTCCACAGGGAGGTACGGGGGCCGTTCCGTGCTGTCACACCGGTACCGGCGCGGTGTTCACCGCGCCGGGGGCGCGGACGGTCAGACGGTCAGCGGGCGGATCGCGGTCGGGGCGTGGCCCGGCTCGGTCGCCAGCTCCTCGAACTCGGTGACGTCGCTCATGTCGACGGTCTTGCTCATCGCGATGTTGGTGATGCGCTCCAGGATGGCCTCGACGACGACCGGGACCTGGAACTCCTGCGCCAGCTTCTTGGCCTCCTCGAAGGCCTCGCCCAGCTTGTCCGGGTCGGTGACGCGGATGGCCTTGACGCCCAGGCCCTCGGCGACCTTGACGTGGTCGACGCCGTAGACGCCGATCTCCGGGGTGTTGATGTTCTCGAATTCGAGGTTGACCTCGAAGTTGATGCCGAGGCCGCCCTGCGCCTGGCGGATCAGACCCAGGTAGGCGTTGTTCACGAGGACGTGGACGTAGGGGACCTTGTGCTGGGCGGCGACCGCCAGCTCCTCGATCATGAACTGGAAGTCGTAGTCGCCGGAGAGGGCGACGACCGGGGTCTCCGGCTGCGCGGTGGCGGCACCGATGGCGGCCGGGATGGTCCAGCCGAGCGGGCCGGCCTGGCCGCAGTTGACCCAGTGGCGCGGCTTGTAGACGTGCAGGAACTGCGCGGCGGCGATCTGGGAGAGACCGATGGTGGTGACGTAGCGGGTCTCCGGGCCGAACGCCTTGTTCATCTCCTCGTAGACGCGCTGCGGCTTCAGGGGGATGTTGTCGAAGTGCGTGCGGCGCTGCAGGGTGGCCTTGCGCTCCTGCGCGGAGGCGGCCCAGGCGGAGAAGTCCGGCAGCTTGCCCTCGGCCTTGAGCTCCTTGGCGATCTCGATGAAGAGCTCCAGCGCGGCCTTGGCGTCGGAGGCGATGCCGAAGTCCGGGGCGAAGATCTTGCCCAGCTGGGTCGGCTCGATGTCGACGTGGACGAACTTGCGGCCCTTGGTGTAGGCGTCCAGGTTGTAACCGGTGTGACGGTTGGCCCAGCGGTTGCCGATGCCGAAGACGAAGTCCGACTCCAGGAACGTGGCGTTGCCGTAGCGGTGGGCGGTCTGCACACCGACCATGCCGGCGGCCAGCTCGTGGTCGTCCGGGATGGTGCCCCAGCCCATCAGGGTGGAGATGACGGGGACGTTGACCAGCTCGGCGAACTCGACCAGCAGGTCGGAGGCGTCCGCGTTGATGATGCCGCCACCGGCGACGATCAGCGGGCGCTCGGACTCCAGCAGGAACTGCAGGGCCTTGGCGGCCTGGGCGCGAGTGGCCTGCGGCTTGTAGACCGGCAGCGGGGAGTAGGTCTCCGGGTCGAACTCGATCTCGGTCAGCTGGACGTCGATCGGGAGGTCGATCAGGACCGGGCCCGGACGGCCGGAGCGCATCAGGTGGAAGGCCTCCTGGAACACGCCCGGAACCTGGGCGGCCTCCAGGACGGTCGTGGCCTTCTTGGTGACCGGCTTGGCGATCGAGGCGATGTCGACGGCCTGGAAGTCCTCCTTGTGGAGCTTCGAGACCGGAGCCTGACCGGTGATGCACAGGATCGGGATCGAGTCGGCGATCGCCGAGTACAGGCCGGTGATCATGTCGGTGCCGGCGGGACCCGAGGTGCCGATGCAGACGCCGATGTTGCCGGCCTTGGCACGGGTGTACCCCTCGGCCATGTGCGAGGCGCCCTCGACGTGGCGGGCCAGCGTGTGGCCGATCCCGCCCACGTTCTTGAGCTCGCGGTAGAACGGGTTGATCGCAGCACCGGGGACACCGAACGCTTGTTCGACACCCTCGAGCTTGAGGATCTCCACTGCAGCGGCGGCGGCTGTCATACGAGGCATCGAGTTCTCCTGCGGGTCCGGCGGTCAGACTTTTTCCGTAATGCGGAATTTTTGTTCTGCTATACGGAACAAGCTAAGCGGCCACTTCGCGCACGTCAAGGCGGTGGGGCACCCCGGAACCCACCAAAAGGCGCATCTCGTTCGGCGAGTTGCACAAATGGCCGGTCCTTCGGCCGGATCCGGCGGCAATCCGCGCCCCTGCCCGCCCCGACGGTCGCCGGTGGTGGAGCATGGGACTACGCACGGCGACGGAAGGGGCCGGGTCTCATGACGGAAGCGGTACGGGTGCGCTGCCCGGGATGCGGGCGCGAGAACGGTTACGCGGCGCCCTCCTTCCCCTGCGCCTGCGGAAACCCCGTGACCCCTCCCCTGGACCCGTCGGCCGAGCCCCGGCCGCTGACGCACCGGACCTGGTCGCAGAGCTGGGTGGTGGTGCGGTGCGGGGCCTGCGGACGGGAGGGCGAGTGGCCGCAGCCGGAGCTGGGCTGCGGGACGTGCGGGACGGTGGTCCGGGTCCCGGTCCGCCCGCCGGGGGCGGCGGGCGGGGACGCGGGCGCGGCGGGCCCCGCTACAGCGGGGGCGCGGGGCCGGACGGGCCCGACGGAGGCGGAGCCGCGTGCGGGGGCGGATCGCGGGACGGGAGCCGGGACGGGCCCCGGGTCGGTCTCCGGGACGGGCCCCGGGACGGGTGCCGTCGCGCGGCCGGCGTTCCGGCCGGTGACCATCCGTACGGGCCGGGACGCCGTGGTGACGGCCGCGCTGTACCTGCGCTGGCTCGGCTTCCGCGACGTGCGGCGGCCCGACGGCGTGCCGATCCCCTCTGCGGCGGCAGACCTGCGGGCCCCGGGGGTGGTGGCGCAGGTGGACCCGACCACGGCCCCGGTGGGGCTGCGCGCGGTGGAGTGCGTCTGGCTGAACGGCCTGACGGCCGCCGCGACCGGCGTCTACTTCTCCCTCGCCGGATACACGGAGGAGGCCCGGAGCCGGGCGGACGAGCTGGCGGTACCGCTGTTCGTCATGGACCTCACGGGCGTGCCGCAGCCGGTCAACGACCCGGCGGACGAACTGGTCGCGACGGGGGCCTAGGCTCGGAGGGCGCGGGCCCGTGCCCGCCCGTTCTTCCGTCCGTCCCTTTGTCTTCCTTGTTCCCCCTGCCTGCCGAGGAGAGCCCGATGAGCCTGTACGACATCCCGCTGACCACCCTGGACGACGAGCCCACCAGCCTCGCGGCACACAAGGGCAAGGCCGTCCTCGTCGTGAACACCGCCTCCCAGTGCGGGCTCACCCCGCAGTACTCGGGGCTGGCCCGGCTGCAGTTCACGTACGCGGAGAAGGGCTTCACCGTCATCGGTGTGCCCTGCAACCAGTTCGGCGGT
Organism: Streptomyces sp. M-16; assembly: GCF_052114405.1. Taxonomy (NCBI): domain Bacteria; kingdom Bacillati; phylum Actinomycetota; class Actinomycetes; order Kitasatosporales; family Streptomycetaceae; genus Streptomyces; species Streptomyces sp. M-16. Next base: position 63,027 of record NZ_JBFRER010000007.1, read on the forward strand.
CAGGAGCCGGGCACCGCGGAGGACATCCAGACCTTCTGCGCGGCCGGTTTCGGCGTGACCTTCCCGATGCTGGAGAAGTCCGAGGTCAACGGCGAGAACCGGCACCCCCTGTACCGCGAGCTGGTGCAGACCCCGGACGCCGAGGGCGAGGCCGGGGACATCCAGTGGAACTTCGAGAAGTTCCTGATCTCCCCGGCCGGCGAGGTCGTCGCGCGCTTCCGCCCGCGCACCGAGCCCGAGGCCCCCGAGGTCATCGCCGCGATCGAGGCGCACCTGCCCGCGTAGGCGCACCGGCTCGCGCAGGCGCCCCGCCCGCAGAGGCGCACCGGCCCGCAGCCGCATCGGCTGCGGGCCGGCCGCGTCAGGGCCGCCCGTTCCGGCGGGCCGCGTCAGGGCCGTCCGGCCAGGCCGTACCAGTAGCCGGCCTCCCGTTCGTCCCCCTCGGCCGCCGCGACGTCCCCCAGCAGCACGAGCACCCCGACCGGAAGCGGATGCGGGGCAGGACCGGGCGGTCCGGGCTCCGTGGGCCGCCCGGCGGGCCGATCCGGGAGCGGTTCGGGGCGTGGATCCTCCTCCGTGGCGCCGTCGGTCACCCGCGGGGCCAGGACCTCGCGGGCGCGTTCCTGCAGGCCGGCGCTCATCAGCAGCTCGCAGTAGAGGCGCCGGGCCTCGGGCTCGGTTTCCGGGTCACCGCAGTCCATCGCCCGCTCGAACCAGGGGTACGCCTCCTCCGGGCGGTCGCCGACCGCCAGGACCTGGGCCAGGAGCAGCAGCGCCTGCGGCCGGTGTTGGGTGTCGTCGGACCGGGCGAGGGGCAGCAGCGTGCTTTCGGCGTCGGCGTACAGCCCGAGGCGGAAGAGGGTGCTGCCCAGGTACCGGCGGGCCAGCGGTTCGACGGACGGCTCCCCGCTGGCGAGGGCGTCCGTGAGCAGCCGCCGGGCCTCCTCCAGCTCCTCCCCGCACGAGGCGCTCCCGGCGTCGACCATGGAACGCCGTACGACGCCGAGCAGCGCTCCGGCGCGGGGCGCCGTCTGCGGGTCGCCGGTCTCCAGCGCGGCTTCGAGGAGGTCGCCGGCCGCGATGACCTCCCCCACGTCCAGCAGGTACTCGCCGGTGCCGAGGTAGGCCAGGGCGATCGCCCCGGCATCGCCCGAGGTCTCCACCCCCGTCAGGAGCGTCTCGGCGGCCTCGCCGTCGCCGCGGCGCAGCAGCAGTACGCAGAGCGAGGCCTTGGCGGCCTCGGTGACGTCCGAGGGCTCGTCCTCGACCACGGACCGCAGGAGCTCCTCGGCGCCGTCGTCGTCCCCGTCCTCGGCCAGGCACTTGGCCAGCTGGAACCGGGCCATCGGGGAGGCGGGGTGCACGCCCGCGTCGCCCGCGGCCCGCAGGTGTCCGATCCCCTCGGGCCTGCGCCCGCCGCGGATGAGCACCATGCCGAGCAGGGCCCTCCCCCACGACGCCGCCGTCTCCTCCTCGGATTCGGCCAGCACGCGCAGCAGGCTCTCGGCGCGCGGGAAGTCTTCCTGGTCGGCGAGCATGACGGCGAGGTCGTAGCGGGCGATCAGGGACCAGTGGGGGTGTCCGGAATCGATCGCGGTGCGGTAGGCCTCCTCCGCYTCCCGGGGGTGGCCCTCGCGGACGAGCAGGTCGCCGAGGAGATCGGCGGCGCGCGGACCCTGATGGGGATGCCCGGAAGCCATCGCCTCGGCCAGCAGCGCCCGCGCCCGCCCCGCCCCGCCCTCCTCCCCCGCGAGCATGACGGCSAGGSCGACGCGGGCCGGYGGCGCCCACTCCGGGTGACCGGAGGCGATCGCCCGGTCCAGCCACTCCCCGGCGGTCTCGGTGTCGCCGAGCGCGGCGTGCCATTCGCCGAGTGCGCAGGCCGCCCGGGTGCCCTGGTCGGGACGTCCGGATGCGGCCACCTCCCGGAGGATGGCCACTCCCCGCTCCTCCTCGTCCCCTCCGAGCAGGAGGACGGCCAGGCCGACCCGTGCGATCGGGAGCACGAGGGGGTGTCCGGAGGCGATCGCGGCCTCCAGCACCTGCCGGGCCTCGCCGTACCTCTCCTGGAGGGTGAGGAGGTCGCCCAGGCTCACCTGGGCCCAGGGCACGACGTGCGCCTGTCCGCAGTCCGCGACCGAGCGCAGCAGGGCCTCGGCCCGGTCCAGCTTGCCCTGGTGGAGCAGTACGCCGCCGAGGTTCGCGCGGGCCGCGGAGGTGATCTGGACCGCGACCGCGTCGCCCATCATGCGGGGCAGGGTCCACGGCCGCTCGGTCGGCTCCGGCCGGCCGGGGCCGCGGGCGGCGCCGAGGCCGGTCGCGGGTTTGCCGAGCCCGGTGCCCGGCTCCCGGCCGGTGCGCACGCCGGCCGGGTCGCCGTCGGTCAGCGTGCGGACCAGTTGGGCGCCGGCCAGGTACTCGGCTTCCGCGTCCCCGGACGCGAGGACGGCCTCCAGCAGCCGTTCGGCCCGTTCGCTCTCGCCCTGCAGGACCAGGAGGCGTGCCAGGCCCACCTGGGCCAGCCGGGAGATCTGCGGGTCGGCGGAGGCGACGGCGCTCTCCAGGAGGCTCCTGGAGCGCGTGAGGTCGCCGTTCACCACGAGTGCCGCGGCCAGTTCGACCTGCGCCAGCGGGGCGACGTCCTCCGTTCGGGAGGAGGCCGCCGCGTCCAGCAGTTCCAGGGCCTCGTCCACGTTCCCGCGGACGAGGGACATCTGTCCGAGCATCAGTGAGGCCCATGCCGAGCCGTCCCGGTCACCGGTCTCCCGCACGATCCGGCGCAGCAGTCGCTCGGCCACGTCGGGCTCCTCCCGGACCAGCGCCGCGTAGGCGATCGGCACCAGCTCGGTGGGCGTGCGGTGCTCGGCGAGGTACTCCCAGGCGATGCGGGGTACCGCGGCGGAGGGGTCGTCGAGACGGGTGTCCAGGTACTCCGAGGTGTAGGGGAACCCGGTGTACGCGGGCCGGTCCCGCTGCCCCGGTACCCGGTACAGGAGGGCGATGGCCCCGGCCACGGGCTCCCTGGCCCAGGCCAGGCCGCTCCGGTAGAGGCTCTCGTCGGCGTCGAACCGCAGGTAGTGGGTGGACATGTAGGAGCGGAAGAGGGCCAGGAGGGCGGTTTCGGGGACCGGTCCGGTCATGCCCATCCGGTGCCAGTCGGCCGCCGCCTTCACGAGCGCCCATCCCTCGGGGCAGGTCTCCGCACCGTCGCGCAGGCGCTGTTCCAGCCGGGGGGCGGCGACCATGTGCTCGCCGATGCCCCTCGCGGCGAAGTCCTCCCGGGGGTAGAGCTCCCGTGCCGCGGCGGCGTCCTGCTCGGTCAGGAGCGCCGGAAGTTCGACGGTGTGCGCCTTGCCGAGGACCGTGCGGGCGACACGGCCGATGTCGTTCTCCATGGCGGTGAGGGCGGCCCGCTGTTTGGCCGGGATGGTGGCGACGACGGTGACCGCCGGCTGCCGCCGGGTCAGCCGGTCGAGGATCTGCAGGTCCAGGCCGCCGGGCCGGAGGTAGCGGTGGAGGTCGTCCAGCCAGAGGACGGCGCGGTCCCGGCCGAGCGGCAGACCGGTCCGGCTGAGGTCGTCGAGGATCCGGCGGTCCGTGGCGTCCGGGCGCGGGACGATCAGGCGGGCTCCGGGCAGCGTGCGCAGCAGCGCCTCGTACAGGGTGCGCGACTTGCCCGCCTTGGACTGCCCGGCCAGCAGGACGAAGCGCGACTGCTCCAGGGCGGTGTCGAGGAGGGCGTCCTGTGGACGGCGGGGCACGTAGGGCGAGGTCCCGGGCCGGCCGCTGTACTTGGAGCGGGAGACTCCTATGTCGTGCGGATCCACCTGGTCGACGCGGGCGACCTCGCCGTCTTCGGTCAGCGGCAGCCACAGCAGGTTCTCCAGCCGCTCCCGCACCTCTCGCGTCGTGGCAGCGCGTACGTGCGCGCCCAGTTCGGGCCAGTAGCGGACGAGCGTCTCGACCCTGATCGCGTACGCCGTGCGCCGGTCGACCTTGGTCACGGAGTCGCGGGCGACGAGCATGCCGATGACGCCCTCGCTGTGCACGTCCCAGACGGGGGAGCCCGAGAAGCCCTGTTCCAGTGCCCAGCCGGTGTGGGGGCTGGCCTCCACCTGGAGCCACTCGCTGCCGGCGTGGCCGATGATCTCGCCCCGTACGGGTACCCCCTGGCGGGGGTGCTCCCGGGGGTAGCCGTACGCGCGGAACTGGTGGTCCCAGGTGCCGGAGTCCGTGGTCCGCAGGGGGGCGGGGACGGCGTCCGGGGGCGGCGGCGAGCCGAGTTCGAGGACGGCTACGTCCCCGGTGTCGGTGCCGGTGGCCGGGTGCCAGCCGCCGGGTACGACGGTGGCGGGCAGGGGTTCGTGCGCCTCGGCATACTGGAACTCCACGAAGACCGGTTCCTCCGGCATCCCGAGCGCCGTCCCGGCCCGTACGACGTGGGCGCAGGTCAGGATGTGCCGCGGGCCGACCAGCAGCCCGGCCCCGACGGGGTTCTCCCGCGGGGAGCGACGGATGCTCACCAGCCAGGGCGGACGCTCTCGGGCGGCGGACAACGGGGTCAGTCCGCGGGACCGGCGGCGGACCGGCTCCAGTGGATCCTGACGCTGAAGTGTCCCTCCATCGCCGTCTTGGCGATCACCACTCCGGACTCCGCGTTGAGTTTCATCCCGAACTCGACCTCGTACTCGTCCGGCGCGAGGGCCCTCACGGAGTCGACCACCGAGCGGATCGCGGGGCGGACCGCCGTCAGGGCGTCCTCCAGCCGGCGGCTCGCCCGCACCACGCCGTCGGAGTCCCGGGAGATCCGTTCCAGGCCGGGCGAGTCCTCCTCCACCTCGATGATCAGTGACGCGCCGTCAGGACCGTCGAATCGCACCAACTCGGCCATGAGTCCCCCGAATTCATCGCTGCGGACCGCTCCGGGAAGAGTAGTCGCGCAAGTGCCGGTCGCGGGCGCGTTCACGGCGATACCGTGATCGCCATGGACGACGCCAGACGAGAGATAGCCGACACGCTGGACGCCACCGGCGTCGACGACGTGGAAGCCGCTCTGCACGTGCTGGGCTGCGCCTTCCGGTGGGCCGCGGCGGCGGTGTGCCGGGTGGGCGCCGACGCCGGCGGCGCCCGCGCGCTCGGGGCCCTGTACGCGTTGGACGACGCACTGGAGCACGGCCGCGAACTGGAGGGAGCGCTGCCCGCGCTGCTGGCCGCCGCGATGCCCGGGGACCGGGTGGGCGGCGGTACGGACGGGCTGGTGCGGCGGCTCGCCGAGGTGACCGAGCGCGTCGCGCAGGAACGGGCCGAGCTGGAGAAGCTCGTGGCGACGCAGGAGGCTCTGCGCACCCGGCTGGAGCAGCACGGGGAGCTGCGCCACCAGGTGGACGAACTGCGCCGGCTGGAACGGCTGGTCGCCGCGCTGGACGCGCTGCGGGAGCAGCAGCAGGTCATCGGGGAGCGGCTGGCCGCGCTGCGCGGCCGGGACGCCGGGGTCGACGACGCGCTGCGCACGAGCGGCGACGCGCTGATCCGCCTCTCGGACGACCAGCTGGCCGCCCTGGGTCCGCAGACCAGGCAGGTGCTCGAACGGGCCGCGGCGGTGCAGAGCGCGCTGGCGGCCGAGGAGCGCGAGCGGGACGAGGGCGCCGCGGCGCTCGCGTCCGGGCAGGAGCTCCTGGAGCGGGTCCGGGCCGAACGGGGCGCGCAGCTGGTGTCGTTGAGGCTCTACGCCGAGGCCAACCGTGACCTCGCGCGGGCCCTCCTCGTCCCGGCGGGATCCGGTGGAGCCGGGCCGGAGGCGGCTTCGCTGGAGCAGGTGGCGGCCGCCGTGGCGGACATCGAGCGGCGGCTCGGGGAGGCGGACCGGGCGCTGGGCCGCGTCCTGGAAGCACGTGACTCCCAGGACGCGCAAGGGCGTTCGGTCATCCGGTGACCGGGCCGCCCGCCGCCGGGTCCGGGACGTCCGCCGGTTCGAACTCCAGCGGGACGACGGGGCCGGGGCCGGGGCCGGGGCCGGAACCGGGTCCCCGCGGCCAGCCGTGCACCGCGAACCGGGCCGCCATCGCGCCTTCCATGTCCTCCAGCAGCCCGCGGACCGTGCGGGCGTTGCCGAAGCCGGCCGGATCGGCCGCGCGCTTGCGCTCCAGCCAGAGCGCGGCCCGGTCCGCCACGCCCGCCCCGAGGGCGTAGCCCTCGGCGGCGGCCGACCGGCGCAGGATCTCCACCAGGTCGGCGGTGGAGTACGGGGGGAACGGGATCGGTTCCGTGAACCGGGACTTCAGCCCGGAGTTGGAGTCGAGGAACTCCGCCATCTCCCGCGGGTAGCCCGCGGCGATCACGACCAGACGGCCCCGCCAGTGCTCCATCTCCCGGGTCAGGGTGTCGATGGCCTCGGCTCCGTAGCCCCCGTACGAGGTGTCGCGGGCCAGGCTGTAGGCCTCGTCGAGGAACAGGACGCCGTCCAGCGCGTCCCGCACGGCCTTCTGTACCTTGGGGGCGGTCTCCCCGATGTGGACGCCCACGAGTTCGGCGCGGGTGACCTCCAGCACGTGCCCCTTGCGCAGCAGGCCGAGGTCCCGGAACATCCTGCCGACCAGCCGGGCCACCGTGGTCTTCCCCGTCCCCGGCGGCCCGGTGAACAGCAGGTGCGGCGCCGCGAACCCGCCTCCCCCCTTGGCCTGGCGCAGCCGCAGCCGGTTGGCCAGCTGCGTGAGGTGTTCCCTGACCGGGCCCAGTCCGACGTAGCGGTCGAGTTCCGCCAGCAGGGCCACGGGGTCGGGGGCCGGCGGGGCCAGGTGGGTCCGGTGGGCCTCCGGGATGTCCTCGGGCGTGACCGGCTCGTGGACGCCGCGGCGGACGCGGGCGGCCCACCGCGTGTAGATGCCGTCCGCGAGGGTCCGCATGTCCCGCGCGTTGCCGAAGGACGCGTCCTTGGTCCGGTGCATCCCGTCGACGATCCGCGCCAGCTGCTCCTCGGCGTCGGGGCTCAGACCCACGCCCCGCCGGGTGAGCCGCCCCAGGAGGATGGCGAGCAGGGTATCGGGGGGATAGTCCGTGAAGTCCAGGACGGCCGGGAACCGGCTCCTCAGACCCGTGTCGGAGTCCAGGAACTCCTCCATCTTCTCCCGGTATCCGGCCGCCACGACGGCCAGACGGCCGCGGTCGTTCTCCATGCGGCTGAGGAGCGCCCGGATCGACTCGCCCCCGAACCCGTCGAGCTGGTCGCTGAGTCCGTACGCCTCGTCGATGAAGAGCACCCCGTCCAGCGCCCGGTCCACCGTCTCGTCGGTCAGGCCGGCCGTCTGGCCGACGTATCCCGCGACGAGGTCCCGTACCCGTGCCTCGACGACGTGTCCCCGGCTCAGCAGGCCCAGATCGCGGTACATCTCCCCGACCAGCCGGGCCACGGTGGTCTTCCCGGTCCCGGGGTTGCCGGCGAACACCAGGTGGAGGGACGGGAGGTCGGCCTCGGCGGCGTGGCCGGCGGCCCGGAGGGCCGTGGTGGCCTCCACCTCGGCCCGCAGGTGACGGAAGTGCTCCTTGACCGCGTCCAGCCCCGGCATGGCGGACAGCCGTTCCCAGGCGGTGCGGGGGTCGGTGTCGGCGCCGTCGATCCAGCCCCGGACCGCGTCCCCGTCCAACGGGGCGTCCACAGCGGCCAGTTGTGCCAGACGGGCCCGCCAGGTCCGGGTCTTGCAGGGCTGGCCCGCCATCGCCCGCACGATCGGGGCCAGTTCCCGCCAGTCGCCGATCCGCAGCCCTTCCCGCAGCCGCGTCGCGTGGATCAGCCGTTCCAGCTCGGCTCCCTGCGGGTACCCGATCCAGGCCGTGCCGGGACGTCCCGGGGTCTGCGACTGCTGGCGCACGAAGGTCTCCAGCAGGGGGAAGCCGCCCTGCTCCGCGACGAACCGGGCCACGGCGTCCAGGGTCGGCCTGCGGAAGACGAGCACCCACAGGTTGCGGCCGTCGCTCTGCTGGGCCCAGTCCGCCATGGCGTGCGCCAGCTGCCGTGCCGCACCGTGGTGGCGCAGGACCTCCTCGGCGTACGGGAACACCACCGCGGTCCGGTGCTCGCGCCGGCGCAGGTGTGCGGTGAGGGTCATCACCCCGAACGGATCGGAGATGCCCATCGCCGACGGTGCGGGCCCGGTGCCGCCCGCGCCGCCGCCCGCCGGGGCCTCCCGCTGTTCCCCGGGGTCACCGCTCGGGCCGAGGCCGGACACCAGCATGCCGCCGAGCGGGCCCTTGAGCTGCGAGTGGCGCATGGTGCGCGGCGCCCGGCGCGGCGCGGCAGCGCTGCGGGACAGGCCCCGGGAGGCGTGGTCGCGGAAGTAGACGGGATCCTGGAGGGAACTGAAGACGATCCGCTCGTAGCCCTCGGCGCGCAGCAGCCGCCACAAGGTTTCCTCCAGGGTGCGCACCTGGTGGGTGCCGTCGACGAAGACGTCGTCCACGCCGGGACCGTAGAGGACTGCGAACGGTTCACCGCCGTGCAGCACGGAGGCCGGGAACCGTTCCACGGCCGGCCCGGGCGGGGGCGGCGGGACGCCCGGCCCGGCCGCGGGCGGCGTCGCGGCGCCGGTCATGCCGTCCCGGGCCGGGGCTGCTGCCGGGTGCGGTGTCGTTCGATGTCGCGCAGCAGCGGGTCCGGGTCGCCCTTCTCGCCCACCGGCTCCGACACCCGCAGGCCCTCCGCCGCCAGCCCCTGTCCGATCGCCCGGGCCCGGGCGGTGAGATCGGCCTCGGCGGTGGTGTCGTGGTCGTAGGAGTGCACCCGGATGACGCATTCCCCGTCGTCCTGGACGGCCTGCGAGATGTCCAGGACGATCTCGTTGCCGTTGTCGTGGCGGAGCTTGGCGTAGTAGGCGCCCCGGGGGTCGGCGTCCTCGTACTCTCCGTCGACGAGGTCGTAGTAGGCGTAGTCACTGAGGGTCCGGGCGACGGCGTCGGCGAGGTTCACCCGGATCTGCGAGGCCAGCTGGCGCATGCCGGCCCGTTCCACGATGTCTCCCAGTGCGCCTTCGAGCTCCGGCGCCCGCTCCCGCAGCGCGTGCAGTTCGCCGGTGTCGGTCCCGTCGTCGCGGGCCCGCGACAGGGCCCGCTCCGTCTCCCGGCCCAGCTCGTCGAGTTCCCCGGCCGACCAGTAGGCGACGTCGAGCGTGTACCCGGCCAGGGGTTGGCCGTCCGGACCGAGGACGGGGCGTTCCCGGTTGCCCTCGATCAGCTTCTCGATCCGCACCAGGGCCTCCACGGCGGCGGTCTGGGCCCAGGAGCGGTCCAGCTCGCGCTGCTCGATCTCCAGCCGCAGTTCGCTGAGCGAGTGGTACGTCTCCTGCGCCACGGCGAGGGCCGCGTCGAAGCGGCCGCCCGCCGTGTTCTGCTCGGCGGTGGTCAGCCGTCGCGTCAGCCGGTCCAGTTCTCCGGGGGCGTGGCGCTCGTGGGGCAGCGACCCCTCGATCAGACCGGCCATGGCCCTGCTGTCGGAGAGCCAGGAGCGGACGGTCTCCTCGGCCCGTGCCCGGTCCTGCTTCATCACGTCGATCTCCCCGGACAGCCGGGCCGTCTCGGCACGGCGTTCGGCGCGCTCCGCGGCGATCTCCCGGCGTACGGCCTCCTGGTGTGCGGCCAGCTGCCGTCGGGACTCCTCCTGGATGCGGCCCGCGGTCTCGTCGAGGGTCCGGTGCAGGTCCCGGGCCTGCTCCTGGAGCCGTCGCGAGGTGTCGGCCTCCAGCTGCCGGGTCTGCGCGCTGAGGCCGCGCACCACTTCCTCGTGCCGGCGCTGGCGCTCCTCGACCCTGGCGAAGGTGCGGTCGATGTCGGCGCGGGTCTGCTTGCGGACGTCGTCGATCAGCCGGGGCAGATTGCGCTGCACGTCCTTCAGCTTCTGCGCGTTGCGCTGGAGGCGGTACCACTCGGACTCGTCGACCTGGATGCGCTTCCTACCGCTCATGGGGCAGTTCCCTTCCGGTGGGCGTGTCGGCTCGGACGGAGTCGACGGCGGCGTCGAAGGCGGCCAGCAGCCCGGCCGGCGGTACGCCGACGAGCAGGGCCTCCGGGCCGCTGATGGCGATCTCGGCTGTCCTGGGGCGGCGGGCGAAGTCGTACCCGCAGTCCGCCAGCCGCCGGGTGAGGTGGTGGATCCGCTGGTTGGCGCTGCCGCGCAGTCCGCGGCCGTCGTCCAGCGCCGCCACGTACCGGCCGTCGATCAGTACGTCGACCGCGGACAGCAGTGCGGCAACCCCCGGGGACGGCGGCGCGGCACGGAGCCGTTCGAGCCGGTAGCCGGTGAAACAGATCACGGAGACCTCGCGGTCCTCCCGGGCCAGCCGTGCCACCTCGGCGAGTCCGGCCGCCTGAAGCATCGGCTCACCGCCCGAGAAGGTCAGGCCGTCCACCCGCGGATCGCTCAGCAACTCGGCTGCCAGGGCCGCCGGTTCGGCCCGCCGGGCCGGCCGCTCGGGTATCCAGTCGGGCGACATGCAGCCGGCGCAGCGGAAGGGGCATCCCTGCACCCAGAGCACCGACCGCAGGCCCGGCCCCAGCGCCTCCGTCCCGACCCGGGTCGCGGCGACGTTCAGCGTCGGGGTGGCGGCGTTCATCGCGGCCTGCCGGTGAAGGTGTCGGACGGGCCGTACGCGACCCGCCCGGACACGTAGGTGAACGACACCCCGTTGACGACGACGTCCCGGTCGGGGAGACAGGTCGCGGTGCTCTCCCGGGCGGTGGAGCCGTCCGGCGTGTAGCGGATCAGCAGGTCGATCCTGGGGCCGGTGTCGGTCGACCGGCGCCGGCCGCGGACGCGGCCCCGGCCGCCGACCGACGGGGGACGAAGCGTCACCGCGCGGCCGCTCAGCACGACGCGGTCGGTGAACGCGTCACCGAACACCCGGGTCAGCAGCAGCTCGCCCCGCAGGGGCGGCCGGTGGATCCTGCGCCAGTACAGCCAGCCGGCCAGCAGTACCAGCGCGGCACCGCCCAGCACGCCGGGCAGGAAGACCGCCGACCCCACCGTGGCCCGCAGCGGCACCGCCGCCCGCGTGACGCGTACCTGCTGGGGAACGTTCAGCCGTACGTCCGGGGCGAGGGCCTGCTCCCACGGGGAGGTCACCCGGCCGGACAGCTTCAGCGTGGTGTCGGCGTCCTTCACCCGGCGGTACGGCAGGGGACCTGCCGACAGCCGGCCCCTCAGCCGTACGTCGAAGGACCTGGACTCGCCCGGCTGGAGGGTCAGTTGCCCCGGCAGCCCGTCCAGCGTGACGGACGGGTCGCCGACCGAGGCGCTCGCGCCGGTGACCGTCAGGGGGACGTGCCGGGAGGTCGAGCGGAGCGTGAGTTCCGCGGTCGCCGACCCGTCCGTGAGATCGCTGCGCCCGGCGTCCTGCCACTGCGCGGTCACCCCCTGGCCGACGTCCCCGGCCAGCAGCAGCTGCGCCTTGCGGATCTGGGTGCGTTCCCCGGCCCGGGCCAGGTACGAGCCGAGGTCCTGGATGCTCTCGGGGCGCAGGACGGTGGTGTTCTTCACGACGTCGCCCAGCAGGCCCGCGCCCGTCGCTCCGTTGCCCAGCGGCAGCGCGTAACCGGCCAGTTCGGTGCGTTGGACGAGGGCCTGCGCCCGCCCGCGCAGCGCGGTCCAGGCGGGACCGGTGGAACCGGGGTAGCCGGAGCCGGCGGCGGGGTGGTGCTCGCCGTCGGTGAGCAGCACCACGGAGGCGACCGCCGAGGCGTGGTCGCGTTCCAGTTCGGTCAGTGCCGCGTCGAGCGCCGCGCCGATGTCGGTGTCCCCGGCGGGGTCGGGTGCGGCGGGCAGCTTGGACGTGATCGCGGCGCTGTCGCCGGCCGAGCCGATGTAGCGCGGCTGCGGACGGGAGTCGAAGGTGAAGAGCGCGACGTGGTCCTTGGGTGACATGCCGTTCAGGAAGCTGCCGAGGGTCGAGCGGACCGTGTCGTAGCGGCCGTCCTGGTTCATCGATCCGGAGGTGTCGACGAGGACGACGTAGTCGGCGGGCTGGTCGTTCAGCCCGAGGGCCTGGTAGACCTCCGCGCGGGAGGGGGCCGGGTCGGTGGTCGTCGCCCGTGCGGTCGCCGGCGGGGCGGCCAGCAGGACGGCGGTCACCAGAGCGGCCGCTCCCCGCGCGACGCGCGCGAACCGGGGTGCCCGTGGCGGGGTGGGGTGCTTCACGGACCTGCTCCCTTGAGGTCGGTCGGCAGGGTGCCGAGGGGGAATTCGCCGGGCGCCGCGGAGCCCAGCGGGTGCAGCACGAGATGGGCCGTACCGTCGACGGCGATGCGCACTCCCACGTGGAAGCGGTCGCCCTCGCCTCCCGCGGGGAGGGTCAGGGTGCCCACGGCCTCGGCGCGCTCGCCCTGGGCGTCACGCACCCGCACCCGTACGGGCGGCGCGGGAGCGGCGGGGGACGCTGTCCCCGTGGCCACCGGGACGCGGTGTCCGCCGGTCTCGGCGAAGACGGTGGCGCCGCCGGGTTCCAGCACTCCGGCGGGGCTGATCACCAGCTCCTGCGACCGCGGAGAGCCGCCGACGACGCGGTGGGTGCCCACGCAGACGGCGTGCGGGTAGCGGTCGCCCGGGTCGGCCCGGCCGGCGGCGACCAGCGCGGCGCCGAAGACGGCGGCGAGGGCGGGGTCGGTGTCGCCGGGCAGGGCCACGAGCGGCCCGTGTCGGGCGGCGAGGTGCCCGACCAGCGGGCCGAACCGGGCCGCGCCGCCCACCGCGATCACCGGCGGGGCCGGCGCACCGCCCAGGGCCTCGTCGAGCACCCGGTCGAATCCTTCCGTGAGCCGTCCGAGGGCCTGGCGGACCACGCCCGCGGTGATCTCCCGCCCGTCGACCCGGTGGACCGCCGTGTCCTCGTACCGGCCGCGATGGCTGTCCGCGCGTCGCAGGGCGATGTCGAGCCGCTCCGCGGCCCCCGTCTCTCCCCGGGCCGCGGCCAGCGCCCGCAGTCCCGCGGCGTCGTCCACCAGCCCGACGGCGGCGAGCAGCGCCCGGTCGAGTCCGGCTCCGTAGCCGTCGGCGGGAGCGTGCCACGCCCGGCCGGTGACGGCCACGGTGCCGGAGACCGGTACGCACACCGACACCTCCGCCGCGCTCGCGCCGAGCTCGCAGACGGCGTACCGCGCCGACGGCGGCGCGCCCGCGTGCCGGAGCAGCGCCAGCACCGCGTGCGGCGTGCCCAGCACCCGGATCCGCGGTGCCGGGCGCGTGCCGTGGACGGCGCTCAGCGCGTCGGCCGCCCGCTCCGCGGCCCCGGCGCGGTCCTGCTCCCGTACGACCAGCACCACCCGGTCGGGGATTCCGTGGCTCCCGCAGTACTCCCCGTAGGCGGTCCGCAGAGCGGCGTCGCGGCGGGCGCCCGCCTCCCGCGGTACGGGCACGCCCTCGCCGGGTACCGAGCCGGGCAGCCGGACCAGTTCCGGGGCACCGTCGGCGCCGAGCACGGCGATGCGCGTGAAGCGGGAGCCCGCGTCGACGGCGACGGCCGCGGCGGTCATGGTTTCCCCCAGGGGAGCCGGTCGCGCAGCTTTCCCCTCTTCCTCTCCTGCGACGACGGCTGCCACGGATCGGGCTCGTGGTACTCCGGCGCTGCCTGAGGGGGCGGAGAGGGCCGAGAGGGCGGAGGCTGAGGGGTGCCCCGGCGGGGGGCGCCCAGCCGGCTGAGGATCTGGTGGTGGCGTTCCATCTCCGCGTAGCTGAATCGGCGCAGCTGCTCGCACAGGTCCCGGGCCCACTCGCTCCGCCCGAGTTCCCGGTACAGGGCCAGGCCCAGTCCGGGCGCCCGCCGGTCCAGCTCGCACCCGAGCTCGTACACGGCCTGGGCTCCCCGGCTGTACAGCAGGGGAACGAGCTCGACCAGCAGCGGCGGGGAGAAGTTCCGGTCGGGACAGGCGTCGACGATGACCCTGGCCAGTTCCCCGAGGTCCTCACCGGCGAGGGCGGCCTTGCGCAGCTTCCAGACGGGACGCAGCCAGCCCAGCCGCTGCCGGCGGCCGAAGGCCGTCACCAGCTCCTCGGGCAGTACGTCGATCCACAGGCCCGGGTCCTCGGCGAGCCGCCGTTCCAGGCTGTCGCAGACGACCTCCTCGGTGCTGGGGCGTTGCTTCATCAGCTGGGTCAGCACGGTCCACGAGGCGGGGTCGGGCGTGTCGCCCAGCAGCGCCTCGACCGCGAGCCTCTTCAGGTCGGGATCGGCATCGATCCGCTGGATCACGGCGGACGCGTAGGGCCGGGCGGCGCCGGGGGCGGTGAGCTCCCGGAGCCGGGGCATCGTCGGGACCGGCCGGCGGCCGTCGTGCACGGTGGCGCCGGCGATCGCGCACAGCAGGTCCGCGTCGGCGGCCACCTGAGGGTCGAGTCCGGGCGCACCCGGCACGGCGACCCTGTTCAGCTCCGTGAGCAGCAGCTGCGGGGCCGTCCTCAGCGCGACCTCGCGCAGGCGCGGCCACATGAGGCCCACCACGGCCGGCGTGCCGTTGCGTGCGGCGGCGTCCAGCGCGATCCACCAGGCGTCCTCACCTGCGTCGGTGAACTCGCCGACGTCGGCTTCCACCACCTGCCCGGCCCGTAGGTCACCGGTGAGCACCGCGGCGAACCGCAGCCATCCGGCAGGGGCGTTCCCCCCGTCCCGCAGGGCCGACCGGACGATCCGGCGGAGCGGCGAGAGGTCGTGGCTGCGGTCCTTCAGGAGCGTGCGCAGCCACGCGTCCCGCACCTCGCGCGAGCCGATCAGTACCCGGTCGGCGGCTTCCGAGGTGTGCCCGAGCTCGTGCTCCGTCCGGTAGACGAGCGCGGCCACCCAGCCGGGCTCCTGGTCCGGCGCCGTCGCCATGGCCGTGAACAGTTCCTCGAACGCGCCCGGGTGGTACGCCTCCAGGCCGCGCAGCGTCCTCAGGTAGTCCGTGGCACGGGTGAAGGTGGCCTGCGACGCCCGTGCGGCCAGGACGTCCTCGGCGAGCAGCCGCGGGGTCAGTGGGCTCCAGTACCGCAGCAGCACCTCCCCCGGCGCGTGGCGGGCGAGGAAGGGCAGGAGCAGTCCCAGCTGCCGCTCGGTCAGGCCGTTCGGCCCGTACGTGTCCAGCACCCGCGTCACGTCGGCGAGTTCACCGCCGCCCTGGCCGATCTCCGTGAGCACGCTGTCCAGCAGGTCCGCCTCGCGCAGCGCCCGCAGGGCGGCCTTCGGGTCCTGGGAGGAGATGGCGTCGCCGGCGCCCAGGAGGTGCGCGACGAGTTCGGCGGTGGACTCCCGCCGGGCCCGGAGCCGCAGCAGCTCGTTCAGGTACTCGCGCCCCACGGCGGTCTGCGGCTCCGGCGGGGTGCCGCCCGCGGCGCCCGCGCCCAGGCGGGCTTCGGCCTGGCCGGTCCGCGCGGCGGTCGCGAAGACCAGCATCAGACGGTGCTCGGACTGGCCGGTCCAGGTGGCCGCGCTCAGCCAGGCGCGGCATCCGTACGGCAGGAGCGAGCAGACGGCGTCGAGGATCAGCACCCGGTCGTCGGTGTCGGGAAGCCGGGCACCGGGGGCCGGCACGACCGCCACCTGCCGGCCTTCCAGCAGCAGGGCCGCGATCCCGGCCGCCCAGTCGAAGCCCAGCCGGTCGACGGCGTCGGCGAGTTCGCCGGCCGTGGTCCGGGCGGCGTCGACGGCCACGGCGGTCTCCGCCGGGTCCGGCTGCGTACGGGGGGCGGCCCGGTCCAGTGCGGTCCACGTCAGCCGGGCGGTGCTCGCGGGGATCCAGTCCACGACGAGCAGGCGCCAGGTGTAGCAGGGGGCGCCGGTGCCGTCGGCGCTGCCGTCCCAGGTCGTCTCGACCAGGGTGCAGGCGGAGCGGCTCTCACCGGGCACGCCGCTGAGGAACACCCGCCAGGGCAGTCCGCCGTCGGCCTCCCGGTCGTCGGGGGTGCCGGTGGCCGCGCCCCAGTAGTAGCGCTCGGCCCGGTCGGACGGCAGGCTGCCGCCAAGGACCTCGTACCCCATGGTCTGCCCGGGGTACTTGCCCACCACCGACCAGTCGGCGGACAGCCGGTGGGTTTCGGGACCGTCGCTCACTGACCGCTCCGCTTCGTTCCGAAGAGGCCCGGCTTGGCGTGGATCCTGCGCTCCAGGTCGATCAGCGGCTCCAGGACGTTGATGGGCTCGGGGGAGGTGCAGATCCGGGGGCGGCCCTCGACCTCCTCCACGTTGGCGTAGTTGTTGTAGTCGAAGATGTGCTGTGGGTTGAGCCGGTACCCGATGGCCGAGGTCGCGTAGTAGGTGATCCGGTCGGGGTGGAAGAAGGTGGCCAGCCCGTCGCGCACCATCCGGGCGGTGGCCCCCCGGAAGTCCTCGCACAGCCACTGGAAGAAGCGGGCGCTGAGGTGCGCGGGCACGCGGGGCAGCCGGGATCCCACGGAGTCCTGGGTGACCCAGCCCGCCCGCATGGCGGGCTCGAAGAGGGCGGGGTGGTCGAACTTGGCGACGCACACGGAGACGTGGTGCGGGAGTCTGTTGTCGTGGTGCCCCCGCCTGTCCCGGACCCTGGCGTTCAGCTCGTTGAGCGTCGCGTAGAAGAAGTTGAAGCTCTCCGTCGCCGACTCCCTGTCGCCCAGCGGGTCGAAGAGGTAGATCAGGCCCTGTGCGCGGGCGAGCTGGTCGGTGATCTCCTCGTGCAGCGGGTTGTTCGCCTGGAACACCTCGCCCGCCGCGTCGTTGATGTCCAGTACGAAGCTGGCCCTGCGGCTGCGCCTGCGCAGGCCGCCCGGGGAAGGTTCCTCCCCCTGGACGGACCAGCTCATGCTGCGCAGGCCCACGCTCGCCTCCGGGAAGATCCGGCGGGTCGATAGCCGTGTCACGCTGTCGTTGAGGAAGTTGTTGGCCTCCCTGCTCATGCCGCTGATCCGCCAGCTGCCCTGCCCGTGCCGCTGGGCCTGCATCGCCGCGATCGGCAGCGCGCCGAGGAAGCTGGTCTTGCCGGAGCGCGGCGCGCCCCACAGTCCTATGCGGACGTGGTCCGTGGCGTCCGCGCCGGCCGGCGCGGTGGGGATGGGTGCCGGAGCCGCGTTGCCGTCCATGACGGGGACCTCGTCCTGCTGGTACGGGTTCCCCGCGGGCCGGGCGGGGGGCCCGGACCACGGCTGCCCGTTGGGGTGCGGGGGCGCCGGCTTCAGGGGAACGCCCGCCAGGGGCGTCGGGGAGCCGTCGGCCGGCGCACCGCCGGAGGGCCTGTCGTTCGGGTCGTAGTATTCCTCGGCCATGGGGTCTCCTCGTGCCGGAGCGGTCGGTCACAGCAAGGGGCTTGCGAAGGCCAACGGGCAGGGCGGACCCTCCCATTGCCAGGTGGGGCTGAGCGCCTCGGCCACGTCGGCGGCGGTGTCCGCGCCGGGGCGGAAGGAACCGTCGCGGGACAGCTCGGCCCACGCCGTGGCCCCGTAGCGCTCGACGGCGGCCCGTGCCCGGTCGGGGGGCGTCGGCCCGGTGCGCGGGTCCGCCCTGGTCATCACGCGGACTCCGGCGGCACGCAGCCGGTCGACTTCGGCCCGCCAGTCGGCGCCGAGCGGGCAGGACGGCACCATGCCGTGCTGCCGGGGCGGCGCGGGCGGCCTGCGGGCGACGATCAGGGCGACCCGTCGTACCGCCTCGTCGCCGGGGGGCGACGCCGTGGCGAGCGGCACCAGAGTCCTGAGCGCGTCCTCCAGCGAGGACACCGTGTCCTGGCGGCGCCGCGCGGGCTCCCAGGCGTCCAGCGCGGCGAGCGCGGCGAGCGGGGTCCCGGCCGGGACCGGTGGCATCAGCAGGATGCGCCGGGGGGCGTAGCCGTTCTCGTGGATCGCGTGGTCGTAGTGGCCCACGGCGCCGACGCGCAGGGCGCTCCCGGTACCGCGGTGGCGGGCCAGTGAACCGATGAGGTCCCGTACGAAGGCCAGCCGCTCTTCGGTCTCGGCCGCGTCCGCGCCGCTCAGCTCGACGGTGCAGAAGACCTCCAGCCGCGGCGGGCGGACGATCCGCCGCGGCAGGCCGGTGACCAGCGCGGTCAGGTTCAGGTCGGGATCGTCCAGTGCGGTCGGGGCCGGTGTCGCCCCGCCCGGCGCGGGCGGCGCCTGCGCTCCGCCGCCCTCGTGGGGGCGTGGCGGGCCGTCGCCGGTCGCGGCGAGGGCGATCTCCCCGGGGCCGCGCAGTACGAAGGTGAGCCGGGCCGGTTCCAGGGCCCCGAGGGCGGTCCGCCCCACGCCCAGGACCGTCGGGCCCGTGATGCCGCCCGCCGGGGGACCGGCCAGCACGGGGAGGAGCACGGCTGTGTTGCCGGTGGCCCCGCCGTGCACGGTGACGGTGGCGGTCGCGTCCGCCCCGGGACGGAGCCGGACGCCCGCGGGGAAGAGCACGTGGTGGTGGACGTGCACCGCGCCGGTCAGCCGATCGGCGCTGGCCAGCAGCAGGCAGTGGTCCACGGGAAGGGGCGCGGTACGCAGGACCCCCCGCACGGCGTCCGTCGTCGTGGTGCCGTACGCCTGCCCGTCCCGGCGGTGCAGCTCGGCCCGCAGGGGGCGGCTGCGGCGGAGCGTGGCGACGGCGCGGTCCAGCAGGGTCCAGCCGGGGTGGCCCACCAGCAGCACCGTGGAGCGGTCGCGGGGCGGTGGTAAGGACGCCGTCAGCCGGCGCAGCACGGCCGCATCGAAATCCCTCCGGTCGACCGGGGATATCTCGCCGATGCCCCCGGCGAGCTGGAACCGGCGGATTTCCGGGTGCGGGTCCAGCGCGGGGGCGAGGGTCTCCCAGTCCACGCTCCCGGCGTCCTTCTGGCGGGGTATTCCGCTCTCGTCCAGGTACGCCTTGATCACGTTTACGCGATCGGGGTCGAATTCGACGAAGAGCAGTTCCTCGACCCGCCCGAAGATCAAATCGTCGAGTATTTCAAGCCATTGCGCCGGCCTGCGAACCGACACTTCCTCCCATGGACCCGCCGGCTGGTCCCCCGGTGCCCGCGACGCGCCCGGACCGGCCTCCGGCAGCCCTCCCCGGACCACCGCCGCGAGCCGCCCGGAGGCGCTGCCCTCACCCGCTGCCGGGCGCGCTCCGACGCCCGCTTCCGAGCCCGCTCCGGCGCCCGCTCCGGCGCCCGCTCCGGCGCCCGCTTCCGGGGCGGGCGCCACGCTCCCGCACAGCRCTGCCGCCCGTACGTCCCAGCCGTGCGCGGCGGCCGCCAAGGCGTCGGCCGCCCGGCGCGCGGCCTCCTCGGTCAGGTCCCCGAGGACCGGGTCGCCCCGCATCCGCCACCGACAGACCGTGCACAGGTCCCCCTCTTCGGGAGTTCCGCACACGGGGCATGCTTGATCAATACGGGTCCCCCGCATCCGACGACTCCCGCCCCCCGCCGCACAAAGCGCCAGCACGTTCACGCGTACGTGTTCGAAAACCCGGCTGTCGCCCGACATGTAACCGGGATCACGTAGCGTTCAGCGGAATCATGGTGGCACAACCGAGCAGGAATGTGACGTGTTTTGCACAGCCCCCGGCTCAGTGGTCATCTGTTTGGTTTCGGAACATGGAGCGGCCCCGGCCCGCAGGCCCGCGGCCGTACGGCCGGACCCACCGCCGGTCAGTTGACCTCCCGGTCCAGGCCGGACCAGTAGGGCTCGCGGAGCTTGAACTTCTGGATCTTGCCCGTGGCCGTGCGCGGGATCGCCTCGCGGAACTCCACGCTGGTCGGCGCCTTGTAGCCGGCGATCCGCTGTTTGCAGTGGGCGATGATGTCGGCCTCCTCCGCCCGGGCCCCCTCGGCGAGGACGACGAGTGCCTTGATCGTCTCGCCCCACTTCTCGTGCGGCACTCCGATGACGGCGACCTCGGCAACCGCCGGGTGGCTGAAGATCACGTCCTCGACCTCGATCGACGACACGTTCTCGCCTCCGGTGATGATCACGTCCTTCTTCCGGTCGGAGATCGTCAGGTGCCCGTCGGCCTCGTCGACGGTGCCGCCGTCGCCGGTGTGGAACCAGYCGTCCTCCAGCGCCGCCGCGGTCTCCTCGGGCTTGTCCCAGTAGCCGTCGAGCACGACGTTCGAGCGCGCCAGGACCTCACCGGACCCGGAGACCTTGAGCTTGACCCCGAGCGCCGGCAGTCCGGCGCGCGACAGCTTGCGCGCCCGCTCCTCGGCGGGCAGCTCCGCGTCGGCGGGCCGGGCCCGGTTGAAGGTGAGCAGGGGCGAGGTCTCGGTCAGGCCGTAGATCTGGGTGAACTCCCAGCCCAGCTCCTCGTCCATCCGCTGGATCATCCTGCTCGGCGGCGGGGCGCCCGCGCACACGATGCGCACCCGGTCACGGCCCGGGATCTCGCCCTCCCAGGTCGCCGCGGCGTCGAGGACCGCGTTCCAGACGGCGGGCGCCCCGCACATGAGGGTGACGCCGTGCTCCTCCACCCGTCGCAGGATCTCGCCGCCGTCGACCTTGCGCAGGACCACCTGCTTCACGCCGAGGCCGGCCATGACGTAGGGCATTCCCCAGCCGTTGCAGTGGAACATCGGCAGCGTGTGCATGTAGACGTCGCGTTCCCACACGCGGGTGTGCAGGCCGAAGGTCAGCCCGTTGACCCAGATGTTGCGGTGCGTCAGCTGCACCCCCTTGGGGCGGGCGGTGGTGCCCGAGGTGTAGTTGATCGTCGCGGTGGCGTCCTCGTCGGGCTTCGACCACGGGCGCGGCTCGACGCCGAAGCGCATCAGATCGGTCTCGGTCCGCTCGCCCAGGACGAACCGGTGGCGCGCCGTGACACCGGACAGCACGCCGTCCAGCTCCGGGTCGACGAGCAGGACCGAGGCCCCGCTCTGCCGCACCACGTACGCGACCTCCTCGGGCTTGAGCCGGAAGTTGACCGGCACGCAGACGCGACCGCTCATCGGCACCGCGAACAGCAGCTCCAGCAGCCGGGCCGAGTTGTGGCTGACCACGGCCACTCTCTCGCCCTCGCCGACACCGAGCGCGTCGAAGCCCGCCTGCCAGGCCCGTACGCGCTCGCCCAGCCGCCCGTACGTCGACACGGGCACCGGCGCGCCGGGCTGGTCCGGCTCGTCGATCACCCCGGCACTGGACGGGAACCCCAGCTCGGCCCGGTCGAGGAAGTCCGCAACAGTCATTGGAACCCGCATAGCCCACTCACTCCTGAATCCCGGATCGCCAGAACACCCGTACGGAGGGGCGGCACCGCACGGCCGGGGCCGTCGGTGGCGCCGAACTCCGATCATGAAGGCATCGTGCCGTGCCGGACGGGCGCTCCACCAGGGTGGCGTCAGCCGCGGATTGACCCGAAGCGCACGGGCCCCCGACCTCCGCCCATGCCGGCGAGCAGCGCCTCCCCCTCGGCGACGATCTCCTCCTCGACGCCCCGGGGATGCGTCCCGAACAGCTCCACGACCAGCCCCTCGCCCTCCGTCCGCCACAGCCCGGCGAGGAACCCGTCGACGAGCAGGGTGGGGTGGGCCTGGCTCCCGGTCCAGGTGCGGCCCTTGTGCTCGGGGGCGACGACGCGGGAACGGTCGGCGTGGGAGAGCAGCAGGTTGTCGAACTCGGGGAGGAAGCGGGGCGGCGCCGGGGCGTCGGCGTCGGGGCGGGGCGCGTCGGGCAGGTCGAAGAGCTCGACCCCGTTCTCGTCGCGGAAGACGAGCAGCCGGGGCCGGAGCCGCTCGAAGGCCGCGCGCAGGCGGGTGAGACCGGCCCAGGTCTGCATGTCCTTGACGGAGGCGGGCCCGAAGGCACCGAGGTAGCGCAGCACCGCGTCGTCGACCGCCTGCGCCGACACCTCGTCGACGTCCCTGCCCAGCCACCGCTCGACGGTGGTCAGCCGCACCCGACCGCTGCGCCCCCACACCCCGCGGGGGGTGACCTGCACGAGCGGGAGCAGACAGCGGGCGGCGACGGACAGCGACTGGGGGTCGGCCGCGGGCCACTCCCGGAGCAGCTCCTCGCGGATCTCCCCCATGGTGCGCGGCTCCTCCTCGACGAAGGCCCTGGCGCGCGCGCCGAGCCGGTCGAGGTCCACGCCGGCGAGGCCCTTGCGGAAGTGGCCCACCTCGCGGTCGCGGGCCGCCTGGACGAGCGGGCGCAGGGTGAGGGCGTCGTGGGCGGTGTGCGTGTGGATGGTGGAGCGCATGGTGACCATCCGGACCACCTCCCGGGACTCCATGAGCCCGGCCAGCCGCTCGGGCCCGAAACCGGCGAGGCGGGCGTGCAGCTGGTAGTAGGGCGGCTTCACGTTCTGGGCCTGGAGTCCGATGAGGTGCGCGACGGCGTCCCGCGCGGACATCTCGGCGCGGCTCAGCAGCAGCTGGCGGGCGAGCGTGGCACGGTTCAGTGCGCGTATGCCGAGTACGGGGTTCGTCGCGGAAGCCATACGCCCACGCTAGCCCCCCTTGCGGACATCCCTTGTCCGCAATCCCACCCGCACACGCCCCCTCACCACTCCCCTCACCACCCCTCTCACCACCCCTCTCACCACGCCGCTCACCTCCCCTCCCCCCCTCCCCGCCCTATATCCTGCCCTTTGCCCGTAAACACCCCACCCGTTCGACCGGGAGCTGACCTGCGATGTCGGAGCGCCCAGACCGCCGCCCCTCCTCCCTGTCCGCGAAGCGCTCGGGGTGGCTGCGCCCGTCCGGCTCCTCCTCCCCGACCCCGCCGGCCGCATCCGGCCCGGCGGGCACAGCCACCCCCGTCCCCGCGGACCACCGCAGCGTGATCGACTCCGCGGTCTACCGCGACGGCCGCCGGGTCGCCTCCCCCGCCACCCTCGCGGACACCTTCCGACAGCTGCGCGAGCAGCACGGCGGCATGGCGTGGATCGGCCTGCACCGCCCGACGGAATCCGAACTCCACTCCCTGGCGGCCGAGTTCAACCTCCACCCCCTCGCGGTCGAGGACGCCATGGAGGCCCACCAGCGCCCCAAGCTGGAGCGCTACGGCCACACCCTCTTCGTGGTCCTGCGCGCGGCCCGCTACCTGGACGCCCCGGAGGAGGTCGACTTCGGGGAACTCCACGTCTTCGTCGGCCCGGACTTCCTGATCACGGTCCGCCACGGCGCCGCCCCCGACCTCTCGGCGGTCCGCCGCCGCATGGAGGAGACCCCGGACCTCCTCTCCCTGGGCCCGGAGGCCGCGCTCTACGCCATCCTCGACGCCGTGGTCGACGGCTACGCCCCGGTCGTCGCGGGCGTCCAGAACGACATGGACGAGATCGAGACCGAGGTCTTCCGCGGTGACCCGGAGGTCTCCCGCCGCATCTACGAACTCTCCCGCGAAATGGTCGAGTTCCAGCGAGCCACCCGCCCCCTGGTCGGCATGCTCAACGCCCTGATGGCCGGCTTCGCCAAGTACGGCACGGACGAGGAACTCCAGCGCTACCTCCGCGACGTGGCGGACCACGTCACCCACACCAGCGAACGCGTCGACGGCTTCCGCCAGGCCCTCACCGAAATCCTCACGGTCAACGCCACCCTCGTCTCCCAACAACAGAACGCCGAAATGCGAGCCCTGGCCGAAGCCGGCTTCGAACAGAACGAGGAGATCAAGAAGATCTCCTCGTGGGCCGCAATCTTGTTTGCACCCACACTCGTGGGAACCATCTACGGCATGAACTTCGAGACGATGCCCGAGCTGAAGTGGGCAGGCGGCTATCCCTTCGCAATCCTGCTGATGGCGGTCGTCTGCGTAAGCCTGTACGTCATCTTCAAGAAGCGCGACTGGCTGTAGCCAGCACATCAGAGCCGTTGATCAACTTAGCTCCTGCGAACACCTGAGGGCGGCCCACAGGGCCCCTGGGGAGAATCTGGGGAGAATCCGCAGCCCGCCCATGCCGGGCGCTCCCCCGCACCTTGGGGCTGGCCCTCCCGCACCGCCGACCACCTTCGACGGCACGCGGTTGCGGAGGGTAGCGACAACGGGTGGCACAGCAGATGCTGTGCCACCCGTTGTCGCGACCAGGTCTGTCCTGTCTCCCCCGACGACTACAAACCGGCAGTCGTCCAACAACCTTGCCCGTAGGACGTCGATGTCCGACCCCCTGTCTAGCCTGTCTCCGTGAAGCCCACCGATGACCGCCAGTTCCCCGCCGCGCTCGCTACTGCGATGGCCGTTCGATTCGACTATGCCGACGGGAAGACCGGGGTCGACTTCGAACCCTTCCCGGCCTTCCTCTCCGCTGCCGAGACCACCGACTGGTTCCAGGCGTGGACCGGGAACAGCGAACTGGACGGCAACGACTTCCGCGTGTTCGGACAGGACGGCACGGGCGGGTACGCGACGATCTGGCTCATCCGCCCGAGCCGGCCACTGGCCGAGCAGCCCGTGGTCTTCCTCGGCTCCGAGGGCGAGACCGGTGTCGTCGCCCGCGACCTGGGCGACTTCCTGTGGCTACTTGCCGACGGCTTCGGCCCCTGGGAAGCCGCAACTTCGTACGAGCCCGACTGGAAGGCGCACCCCAACCCTGAGTTGACAGCCATCGCCGAAGGATTCGCACCGCACCAGCGCCGGTCGGCGGCAGCCGTGATCGAGCTGGCGGCCCAGGAGTTCCCCGACTTCGACGACACCATCATGGAGCTCTGCCGCTGAACCCAGCGTCGTCACCTGCACGACCGGCCGGAATCACTGGACAAACCTCGATCGGACGCGAGTGATCACCGCCGAACTCGCCGCTTCGGCACGGTCCCCACGGCAGGGGGATGCGAGCCGCTCACTCAAGTCACCACGCCCCTCTGTCGCGTTCGAGCACCGCTGTAGCCTCTGGCCATGAATCATGGGGAAGGCGAGGACGAGCTGGTCCTGGAGGCCCTCGAAATGCTGGCCACCGGACGGGACGATGAGGAGGTCTTCGCCGACCTGGCCGCGCGTACCGGCGACTGGGGCGCCTCCGCGCTGGCTGTGTGTCTGGCCCTGGGAGTGCCCCGAACGGACGCCGAAGCCCGAATCCGCGAGGCTCGGCCCCTCTTCGAGGAGTTCGTGGTGGGTGAGGAGGACCTCGTCGCCTCGGTTCTAGCCTTTGGGCACGTGTTCGTCGTGGACCGGGTGCTGGACGCTCACGGCGAACGGATCCGCGACCTGTTGGGGACCGCCGCCGGCGCCCGCGGGGGCTATCCCGGCGGCCTTCTCGCGTGGTTTCGTAGCGGGGAACTCACAAAGATCTTCCTGTTCTTCGCGAAAACGCGGTTCCGGAACGGACGGGGCTCATCACCTCCTGAGTTCTGGGCGGCCATGGTTACGGCCGGGGAACTCCTGGCGACCGAGGACGGCCCGGACCAGGCGGAGGTGACGGCTGGACTGGAACATTGCCGGGCGCAGGCGACCGCCGTCGGTACGGACTCTCAGATGCTGCCCTGAGAGGAGACGAGGCCCTCAGGTACGTACTCGGGCACCGTGCCGAGCAGTGCGTCGATGGCTGCGCGTCCCCTGCCGCCAGCCTCCGGCATGAGGTGGGCGTAGTGGTCGAGGGTGATGGTCGGGCTTGAGTGACCGAGCCACCGGGCGAGCGTGACGATGGACTCGCCCGCTTCGAGGAGGACCGAGGCGTAAGTGTGCCGGAGTACGTGGAAGCCGTCCTTGCGCGAAGCCTTCCACCGCGCGCCCCTCTCCCGTACGGGAATGACTCCGGCCGCAGCGAGGGCCGGCTTCCAGGCCTCGTCGTTGAAGATGTTGGCGCGGATGGCGTTGCCGTACGTCGTCGTGAGGACGAGCGGGAAGCTCTGCTTCTCCCGGTGGGGCTCCGGTCCGCCCCAGGGGAGCTCGACGTCGACCGCCGGATGGTCGAGGAAGTACGCGGCCAGTTCCGTGGCCACCGACCGGGGCATGTCGACGATGCGCGTCTTGCCACCCTTGGGCAGGGCGAAGTAGAGGCGTCCGGAGAGGAGTTGCACCTGCCTGCGCACCCGGATGACACCGCGTTCGAAGTCGATGTCCCTCGGCGACAGCCCGAACACCTCTCCCTGGCGCAGCCCACACCCCAGCGCGACGACAACCGCGATCCGGTAGCGAGGATTGATCACGTCCCGCACCCTCTGTGCCGTTGCCAGCGGCCACGCGTCACGATCCTCGTCGGGGGCCTTCGGCCAACGCACCGTCTTGGCCCGCATCGGGTTGCGAACAAGGCGCTTGTCGTCGATCGCGGTCTCGAAGATGTTCGACAGCGAGGTGAGGATCTGCCGGGCGTACCGCGGAGAGCACTCGCCTTCGAGCGTGGCTATGTAGCCGCGCAGGACGGTCGCCGACACGTCGCGCAGCGCCACCGCACCGAGGTGCGGAAGGATGTGGAGTCGTACACGCTCGTCAACTCGCTTGACCGTGCCGGGCGCACCGCGAACGCCGGCACGCCAGTGGCGCGTGACGAAGTCCGTCAAGGTGATGGAGCCGTCGCGCGGGTCGACGAACTCGCCTCGTTTGCTGTCGGTGCCGGACCGTCGGAGCCACCCCTTGGCGTCCTCCAGCACGTCGAACGACATGTCCCGGACGCCCGGGATTCCAGCGACACGATATCGGGACCCCTTGCCGTAACGGGTCGTACGCTCACGCTTCCCGGTGACGGGATCCTTCTTCTTTTTGATCCAACGGTCTTCGATATAGCCAGCCAAAGAATTCCTCAGGGTAAGGGTTGGGCGTAGGGCGGGCGGTAAGGTCGGGTAGATCGGTCAGGTCGTGGCCGGATACCCGGCGCGGCGCTGCGTGACGGCATTCACCGGGCTTAGGGAGGTATTACTGCGGGAGTCTGCCTGCTCCTGTTCCCGGATCCACTCGTCAAGCGTTTCGATCCGGTACATCACACGTCCGCTCCGCCCCATCCGAAAACTCGGCGGACCTTGGCGACGGTGCCGCCACACGTAAAGGGTGCAGGGCGACAGCCCCAGGTATTCGGCAGCTTCACGGACGTTCAGAAACCCCTTCCCCAGCGGCGACAAACGGGGAGGCATAGGGGCATTCGCCAGCAATTCACTGTCACAAGCAACACTTCGCACGTATCGAACCTTCGGGGTCTTCCGTCGGCAACCTGCGGCGACGGACATCGGGCATGACGAGCCCGCCCCCGCTTGCTGTCAGGCAGGTGGAGCGGACTACTTCTATGGTCTGGAGAATCCCCGGTTTGGCTGACCGGGGATCGTCGGGTATAAGCCGGGGCGGCGTCACAGCGCACCCACCCCGGACCCCTACGTCGCGGGCTGGAGCAAGGCGAGTGGGGAGACACCAAGGGCGGCCGCAATGGCGATGAGGTCATCCACGTCGCAGCGTCGGCGGGTGCGTTCGATGCGGGACAGCATGGTGTTGGTCATGGGGTGGCCGAGCTCGGTGACACGGGCAGCGAGCTCGCGCTGGGCGAATCCGCGCGAGGTGCGCAGGCGCTCGATGGCGCCGGCGGTCCGTTCTCCGGCGGGACCGATTTCCGTAGCTCTTCGGGGCATGCGTCTGTTGTAGCTCGGGTTCCCGGGTTCTCGTAATCGCGGAAGCCCAGACATGGGACTTTGGGGCCCGTTTCGCGGAGAACGAACTGGCGATTCCCGCATAGACAGCCATTGCGGAACTACGACCCATCTCGGACCACAGAGGTACGCTCACCATCAGTTGCTCCGGGCGGCGGAAACATAGATCGCCTCGCCTACCCCGGTCAATGGCTTTCGGGGTGCGATCTTCGCCGCTCTCCCTAGGCCGTCGACTTTTGGGTCAACCGGGGATTCGCCCTTACTGTGAAGACGTTCGCGATCAGCGATGCGCTCTGACGCTTTTCGAGTGCGGATTCGCTGGACTTGCGCGGGCTGGGTGTGGCTGTCTTGGCCAAGCACCCCTGACAAAGGAATCGGCTCCCGGCGTTGCAGCGCCGAGAGCCGATGGGAGCCCCTTGTCCAAACCGCCCACTCCTGAACGGATCTGAGGAACGTCTATGCCCAACAGTACGGCCGAAGCAGCCGTCCGCACACCCGCGCCCACCCCGGCGTCGCCGTCCCCGCAGCAGGCGAAGGCGGGGCGATAGGCATGGCACGCATCCGCACCATCAAGCCGGAAGCCTTCAGCTCCGAATCGCTGGCCGCCGTCAGCATCACCGCGGAGCGGACGTTCTTCGGTCTGCTCACCCAGGCCGACGACCACGGCCGGTTCCGTGACCAGTCCGCCGTCATCGCGGGCCTCTTGTGGTCCCTGCGCCCCGAACATGGCCCGATCGAGGTCGAGGACGACCTCACCCAACTCGCCGGCAATGAACTCATCTGCCGGTACGAGGGCGAGGACGGCAAGCGGTACCTGCACATCGTGACCTTCTCCAAGCACCAGAAGGTCAACCGCCCCAGCGGTGTCCGGCACCCGAACTGCCCCTACCACGACGGCGGCCGGGTACCCCTGACTTCACCGCTGGCGCAGGGAGGGCTCCGTGAGGCGTCCCTGCCCCATCAGGCAACCGTCCCGGAGCTCGCACCCGCACCTCATGCCGCTTCGATGATCCCCGTATCCRCAGGTCAGGACGGATTCAGTGAGCCCTCCGTGCAGCATCAGGGGGAGGTGCGGGAGCCTGCGCCGAGCCCTCACGGTCCGGATCTAGGACCTAGGATCATGGATCTAGGATCTCCGTTGGGAGGCGCGAGCGCCCCCACCACACCCCAGACCGCAACGGCCCAGCAACTGGTCGCCGAGTACGCCGCCGCGTGCGGGAAGCGCCCTCCGGAGAGGGTCCTGGGCCATGTCGGCCGGGAGATCAGCAAGTTGCTGCACGAAGGCATCGACCCGGACCACATCCGAGCCGGGGTCGACCGCATGCGCCTCAAGAGCCTCTACCCGAGCCTGCTGCCCAGCCTGGTCAACGAGGCCATGAACCCGCCCCAGGCCACTGCTGGCGCCCGCAGGGCCCCTCAGCCGTACACCAACCCCGGTGACGCCGAAGCCGCTTACGGAGGCCAGCTGTGACCACCGCGACCCGCGAACCCCAGCGTGCTGGCGCCCTGGCAGCCCGTCTCCATGCCATCCTCGCCGCCAAGGGCATCGACCCCGACGCCGCCCCCGCCGGGCCCACCGTGGAGCCCGTGACCGCCCTGGAACTCGCCGACCGCCGCATCCCGCCCCGCTACCGCGAGGCACTCGCCACCCAACCCGAAGTCATGGGCTGGGTGGAGGCGGTCACCGGCGCCGGGCGGAACGGGCCGGCCGGTACCCGGGGCATCGCCTACGGCCCCTCGCTGCTGATCGCCGGGCCCACGGGCATCGGGAAGACCCATCAGGCCTACGGAGCCGTCCGCTCATTGCTGGCCGCCGGAGTCCGTCTGCGCTGGCAGGCAGTCACCTCCGCCGACCTCTACGCCCAGCTCCGGCCCCGTCCCCACCACGACCCCGAGCGGGAGATCCAGGAGCTCGGCCGGTGCCCGCTGCTGATCCTGGACGACCTCGGCGCTGCCAAGCAGTCCGAGTGGACCGAGGAGCTGACGTACCGGCTGATCAACCGCCGCTACACCGAAATGCTCCCGACCCTGATCACCACCAACCTGCCGATAGCGGAACTCCGCAACGCAGTCGGGGACCGAGTCGCCTCCCGCCTGGCAGAGATGACCACCCGCGTCATCCTCACCGGCTCGGACCGCCGACGCGCCCAGCCGTCAGGCTCCTGACCACCACGGTCCCCACCCAGCTCGGTCCCGTCATCGAGGGGACCGAACCGCTGACCGAGCCATTCGGGGACCGTCCCCATCTCTGCCCCACCCCGGTCCCGTCTCGATCGCGGTCCCCGATCGCGGTCCCCGTCGCCAGCCCGGTCCCCCGTCCCGCCTGACGGGAGTCTCCCCCGGAGGGGACCGGCGGCAGTCGATCGGGGACCGTCCCGGTTCACGGCGCGGCAGTGGGGACCGTCGCCTGATTGCGCTGCGCGCGCCGGGCCCCACGGGGACCGGTCCCCAACTCTGTTTCCGCAGGTCAATCCCCTGAAATCTTCCGCCTCGGTGGGGACCGTCCCCACGGTCCCCACAATCCGGGACCGCCCTGAGACCTTGCGGGGACCGCGAGTTCGCCACATCGGGGACCGTCCCCACCCACCGGTTACGGGGACCGAGACGGGACCGGTCCCCCCACCCATGCCACTGGGGACCGGGCACCTCCCGGAACGGGACCGTCCCCGCCCAGTCCCCGGACAGCACCGGCAGCGTCGCGCGTCACGAGCAAGCGGTCCCCACAGGCGCCGGCCCGACCCATCAGCCCTTCAAATCCCGAGCCTCTACCTCTTCAAGGACACACATGCACAACCCACCGCACGACCGTCCCAACCACGACGAGCACGTGCCCTCGCTTCCAGCCTCAGAGGGAGCAAGTTGGAGGTTCGGACACTCCCCCGTCGGGGGTGCATCCGAACCAGAGCCCGCCCCGGGGGTGGCGGGCCGCGTCCCGCGCCAGGGGGCACGGGACGGGAAGGCTGCGGCCGAGGGCGGACCGCAGCCTGACAGGCCCCGGGGCAAGCCCCGCATCCGCGCCAGCAAGCAGCGCCGAGCCATCAGCGTCCGCCTCAGCGAACCCGAGCACGAGCTCGCCTCCGCCGGCGCCGCTGCCGTCGGCATGCGACTGGCCGGCTTCCTCGCCCACAGCGGACTCACCGCCGCCCGCGACCTGCACCGCACCTCCGCCGTCATCGCCACCACCCAAGACGTCCTCACCACCCTGTTCGCCCTGCGCCGTCAGCTCGGCATCGCCAACAACAACCTCAACCAGGCAGTCAAAGCACTGCACCTGGGCATCGCCCCCGAAGGACTCGACGACACCATCGCCACCGTCCTCCGCGCCGCCGAGGACATCCAGCGCGTCACCACCCGCATGACCAACCCCGAAGGAACCTGGGCCGCTTGATCCCCTCCGTCCATCCGCAGGGCGGGAGCACCGCCGGCCTGATCGCCTACCTCTACGGCCCCGGGCGCAGCGAAGAGCACACCGACCCGCACCTGGTCGCCTCATTCGACGGCCTCGCCCCCGACCCCGGCCGCAACCCCTACGCCACCGAGGAGGACCTCCAGCAGCTCCTCGACGAACCCCTCCACCTCCTGCCCGCGGACACCCGCCCGGACAAGCACGTCTGGCACGCCTCCGTCCGCGCCGCCCCCGGCGACCGGACGCTCACGGACGCCGAGTGGGCGGAGATCGCCCGTCGCGTCATCGCCGCCACCGGCATCGACCCCGGCGACGGAGCCGGCTGCCGCTGGGCCGCCGTCCGCCACGCCGACGACCACATCCACCTCATCGCCACCCTCGTACGCGAAGACGGCCGCAAACCCGACCACCACCGCTCCGGCAAGCGCGCCCAGACCGAATGCCGCCGCATCGAAGCCGACTACGACCTCCACCGCGTGGCTCCCGGCGACGGCACCGCCGCCAAGCGCCCCACCAGCGCCGAACAGCACAAAGCCAAGCGCCGGGGCCGGGACCGTGCCGCCCGTGAGGAACTGCGCGAGACCGTCCGCCGCGCCGCCGCGGGCACCGCCTCGGAGACGGAGTTCTTCGACCGCCTCGCCTCCGCCGGCCTCCTCATCCGCCGCCGCATCGCCCCCTCCGGTGACACCCTCGGCTACACCGTCGCCCTGCCCGAGGACCGCAACAAGGACGGGGCACCCGTCCACTACTCCGGGTCGAAACTCGCCCCCGACCTCTCCCTGCCCCGCCTCCGCGAACGCTGGACCGACGCGCCGACCCAGCCGACGACCGCCCAGGCGAGCGCTCCCGCGTCCACCCGGCGCCGTGCCACCGGTGCTCTCTGGCAAGCCGTCCTCCTCATCGATCACGGCGACGACGGGACCGTGGCCGCCCAGATCGCAGCCGCCGGCGAAGTCCTCGACGCCCTCGCCAAAACCTCCGCCGCCCACACCCGCACCCAGCTGAGGCAAGCAGCTACGGCCTTCGAGCGGGCAACCCGCTCCCACATACGCGCCGAACGCGGCCACGACCGCGCCCTACGCCAAGCTGCCCGCGACCTCGTCCACAGCGGTCCGGCCCTTGGCCGAGGCGAAGAGAGCGCCACGGGCGCGATGCTGATCGACATGGCGTTCTTCCTCGCCGTGGCAGCGGCCGCCTGGCACGCCAAGAGGAACCACGCCCAGCAGGCTGTCGCCGCCCTCCAGGCAGCCGAACACCTCCGCGCCGCCTACCGGACAGCCGCAGCCCAGCCCATGGCGGTCCTGCAGCAGCAAGGCCAACGCCTGGCCCCGCATGTCCAGCAGCGGCAGGCCCGCCTCGTCCACCAGGCACTGCCTGAACTGGCCGAACGCGTCCTGGCTGAGCCCGGCTGGCCCGCCTTGGCCGCCACTCTCACCGATGCCGAGAGCATCGGACACGACCCAACCGCCCTGCTCGCCGAAGCCACGCGCCGCCGAGAGCTCGACACCGCAACATCGATCAGCGATGTCCTCGTCTGGCGCCTGCGCCGCAGTGCCCACCTACCCGCCGCCCCCGACACCCGGCCCGCCCGAGGCAACCGGCGCACCCCGCCTGCGCCTCCGGCCGCGCAACTGACGACCAAGGCAGCGAGCGACCCAACCCGAGGGCGCTGACCAAAGAAGAGCCGCTGAAGGTAGCCGACGATCCCCGGTCAGCCAAACCGGGGATTCTCCAGATCCTTGATACATCGCCCTTCCCGCACCCCTTCGAGGAGCACCCGTATGCCCGAAACCGAAATCCGACCCCACATCGTCGCGCTGCTCTGCGACGCGGACTGGAAGTACCGACCCGACACCAACACCTGGTCCCACCGTGACGGCCACCCCTTCACCAAGGAAGAGCAGACCACGGCCTTCCAGGCCGTCCGCGCCGAGGTCGAAGAGGCCTCCGAACAGTTCAAGCGCTACCGGGACTACGTGCGCAAGTGGGAGGACGCGCCCGAAGCCCTGCAGCAGTTCCTCGCCCCGTTCATGGAACAGCTCACTACGAAGACCCTCGGCAACGCCGTCGAGCTCATGACCGAGGACGAGAGGGCCGAATTCGATCGGCGGCTTCGCTTCGTGATCGAGCCCCCTCGCCCCTTCACCCCGTACACCTTCTGAGAATGTGACCGGGGCCAACGCAAAGCAGCGTTGGCCCCGGTGGCATGTTCACATGGTCGACCGCTAGCCCGCGGCCCCGGCCCCGGCCCCGGCCCCGGCCCCGAGGGTGTCAGCACCAACGGCGCCCCGCAGGACATGAGCGATCTCCTCGGGCTTGAGGTCGATGCCGTCAAGCCCCTCCACGGTCAGCGGGATCTCCTCCAACGCGTATTCGCCGCGTCCCTCGGCGCCGAACTCGGGGCCGGTCCGGTCCTCGAAGGACCACGTCGCGATGCGGGCGAGGTAGAAGAGCTGACGCTCGTCGTCGGACTCCATCGTGTGCAGGAGGCGGATGATGTCGGCCTTCCCCGCGATCTCCTCATGGATCTCCCGGTGGAGTGCGGCCTCCCGGGACTCATCGCTCTCCTCGACCCCGCCGCCGGGCAGCACCCAGTACACGGGAGCTCCGGGCTTGGTGCGGCGGATGACCAGCATCATGTCGTCAGCGGTGACGAGGACGGCACGGACTCGTTCGATCATGTGGGGCTATCTCCTTGGTCGTTGGCGATTTCAGTGCAGCAGCCAGCCCCTGTCGGCGGGGTGGGTTGACCAGCGGTAAACGACGTTCATCCACGCGGGGGACGTAACGCGCCCGTTGCGGTAGAGCTCGCCCAGCGATGGGCCGCGGCGGTCGAACACGCCGAACACAGAAGCAGTTGTGCAAAATCTTCGACGTCAACTAAAGTCAGGGACGCACTGGAATGCTTCGATGCGTAGTCCGACCCTAGGAGTCGTCCGCATGAGTGTGCCTCCGTCGCCGTGGGCGACCGACGTGTTCGGCGATCAGGCCGCAGCTGTACGCCTCGGCGTCGGACAGGGCCTTCGCAACATGCAGGCCAACGCACAGGCCGCACAGGACCAAACAGCATCCCGCACCACCCGCACCTACGGCAGCAGCCGGTATGAGAACCAGTACGAACGACTGCAGGACGAACTCAAGGACCTGCCCGGCGCCCGCGCGGTACAGCCCTTCGGGTTCTCCTATGAGCTGATGCTCATCGGCAACGGGCTGCTCTACCCGTTCCGGTACTCCAAGACCAAGTCCGACGTGGGCAGCGCGCGAATCCCCAGCGAGTCGCGGCTGGTACGGGAGCTCTTCACCTTCGCGCCGGCGCCGAAGCACACCCAGGACCCGTTCGACCTCGACTTCGGGCCGGCTGTCCCGACCGCCGAACCGCGCGGCGCTTTGGCGACCGTCCCACAGGGCACCCAGTTGATCCTGGTGCCCTTCGCCTGCAACGCCTCCGAGCTGCTCGAGGCGTACTGGGGCATCGCGGCGCTCGGGGTGAACCGCCGGCTGGAATGGACCACCGATCCCGAGCCGCTCCACCTGCCGCAGTCGGTCACCTCGTACACGCCGCGACCGATCAGCATTCCGCACCCGATCACGGCGCACACCAGCTTCGCCGACGGAACCGAACCCACCCTTACGCTGTCCTCTCGTACCGCCTCGGACCGGGCCCTGCACGTACCCGCTCAGACCGAGGCAGAACCCGTCGAGGACCAGACCAGCGAAGACGATGCGACTCACTAAGCAAGACCTGATTCCCGGTACGGAAGAACGAGGCGCCACGCCGCGTGCCATCTCCGACGGCTTCGATCCCACCCGGCTGACACAAGCCCGTCGGTTGGCGGAGATGACGAAGAAGGACGTGGCGGCACAGCTCGGGGTGACGCCTGCCGCGGTGGGTCAGTACGAGACGGGGGTCTCGAGGCCACGGCCTGACTTGATCCCCCGTCTCGCGGAGATCCTCGGGGTTCCGGTGACGTTCTTCCTGTTGGGCAGGCCGGCCAACCGACTCGACGCCTCCATGGCGCACTTCCGAAGCCTGCGCAGCACGCCGAAGTCCCAGCGAGAGCGTGCGCTCGCCTTCGCAGAGCAGGTCTGGGAGCTCACCTACGCGCTGGAACAGCGGATCCAGTTGCCACTTGTCGACCTGCCCGGCTTCGCCGGCGGGGAGGTCCACCCCGGCGAGGAGCTGTCCGCCGATCCCGTGTCCGCCGCCCGTGAGCTCCGCAGGCGATGGGGTCTCGGCGACGGCCCTGTCACACACCTGGTGAGGCGGATGGAGTCCCACGGCATCGTGGTGGTCATGCCGCCTGCCAGTGATCCTTCCGCTGCGAGCGTGGACGCGTTCTCCACCCGGGCCGCGCGGCCCCTCGTCGTTCTGACCGCCAACCGGGCAGACGACATCTACCGGCATCGGTTCACGGCGGCCCATGAACTGGGCCACCTCGTGCTTCACGGCGATGCCACCGGTGACAGCCGTCAGGAGAAGGAGGCCGACGCCTTCGCGGCCGAGTTCCTGACCCCTCAGTCCAGCATCCTGCCCCTGTTGCCCAGGCGTATGGATATCGCTCGGCTGGCGGAGCTGCGAGGAGTCTGGGGGGTCTCCCTCCAGTCGCTCGTCTACCGATGCCGTGAGCTGGGACTGATTTCCGACGCCACAGCCAGCAGGACGTACCAGCGCCTGCGCGCGCTCGATGGTCAGCCCGGCTTCACGCCGGAATCGGTCTCGAACTTCCCCGGTGAGCAGCCCTCGCTGCTCGGTCAGGCCTTCGACCTGGCGGCTAAGGAAACGAATCTCTCCGTTTCCGAGCTGGCGCATGAACTGGCGTGGACCAACAAGCGAGTTCGACATCTGCTGGGTGTCCAGGAGCAAAGACCGGTGCTCCGCCTCATCCAGTAATGCCGATGCCTTCGAGCACCAGCACGGTCCACGCCGGCCGTGAGGTAACTCAAGGACGTTCGGCCTCCGCGCGGATTGCTGGGGCCAGGAGTTCGACCGCCTCCTGCCAGCGGAAGCGGTCAGCGCCTCCGCCGGACTTGGGAGGGTGAGGCTGGTAGCTGCCGACCAGGACGCCCATCTCGCGGAGTTCGGCCAGGCTTCTCTGGTACGCCTGGTGGGCAGCGAGGGCGCTGTTCACGTACGGAAGGACCACGGTCGGGATTCCCATGCCGCTGGCCTCGCACAGGATCCCGAGGGCGAGGTTGTCCGCGAAACCGGCCGCCCACTTGTTGACCGTGTTGAAGGTGGCCGGTGCGACGGCGATGGCGTCGGCCGGCGGGAACGGCCTTGCCTCGCCGGGTGAACGCCACGCCGAGCGAATTGGATACCCGGTCTGGTCCTCGACAGCCGCGGCGTCCAGGAAGCCCAGCCCCTGGGGTGTGGCGACCACTCCCACATCCCAGCCCCGCTCCTGTGCAGCGGTAATCAGTCTGCCGACATCGCCGGCGACCCCGGCCGCGCACACGACGACGTACAAGAAGGGCTTGGGCTGCGGCTCGGTCACGCGGGTACTCCCAGTCGGCGGCTGAAGTGGTGGAGCTCTGGCAGCGTACGCCGACGGTCTCGGGCCGCCACGCCGGCGACCAGGTCGCGGATGCCAAACCCGTCCGTGCTCGTATCGGGCAGCGGACGGGTCAGCCGAGTACAACGTCCAGATACTGCTGCACTGGTTCGAAGAGCCCTTGTGGCACGTACTCCGGGATCTGGGCGCGGGTGATCCAAGCGACCTCCGCGACTTCCCGCGCAGCCGCCACGTGTGCGTTGCCGCTGACCACGTCGCAGGCCGTGTACGACATCATGCGACCGCTGGCAGGGTGGACTCGCTCACCGAGCAGCCCGCGCGAGACCACCTCCAAACCCGTCTCCTCCTTCGTCTCCCGGACTGCGGCGTCCTCGCGCGACTCCCCCGGCTCGACCTTGCCGGCCGGGAACTGCCACGACAGGTTCCCCTCCGCGATTCGCCGACGCACCAACAGCACCCGGCCCTCGCGCACGACGACGGCAGCGGCAACGGGCCGCTGAGGCGCCTCTCCCAAGGACATGCCGATTCCCCCTCAATCTCCCTGGCCGCGAAGGTGAGCCAGGGCGTCGCCAACCGGGAGGTCGTACTGGTCCTTGTCGTCTTCCCAGCGTGACATCACGGAGATCGCGGCCTCAGCCATGTCCGTCGGCAGGCCGACCGAACGAAGGGTGTCGGCGATGTCTTCCATCTCAGGTACCCAGCGCCAGGCCCGTGCCGCCACGCTGGGCAAGTACCCCGGGTCGGAAAGGATGTTGGACGCCATGACCTGGGCCTCCGCGGTGAGCTCATCGCCGACCCCGTGGGCATCGGCGAGGGCGTGCGCGACGCCGGCGAGGGTCCGAGCCGCCTTCTGGTAGCTGGCGAAGGCCATCTTCAGAGCGGAGGCCGATCCGATACCGCCACTCGCCGCCTGGCGTGTGTGCAGGGCGGTGTCCTTGAACAGGGTCTCCACGAGGGCGATGGCCGACTCGTCCCCGGCGAGGTAGAGACGAGCAACCCGCTGTGCACCGGGAGGAGGGCCAAAGATCGCGCCATCGAGCACGACTGCCCCAGGGGCGATCTCCTCGGCGATGCGATGCATGCGCTGCGGATTGATCGCGTTGGCGTCCACGTAAACGCCGGCGAAGCCTTGAGCGGCGACCGATTCGGCCACGTCCTCGGCTGCCTGCGGAGGACACACGGCCAGAACCACCGCACTGCGCTCCAGGGCCTCGGTCAGGGAATTCACCGCTACCCCTCCCGCCTGCAGTGCCCGCGCGCGGGTGATTTCGCTTCGTCCCTCGGGCACCCACAGCACCTCGTGGCCTGCTGCGGCGGCCTGGGCAGCGACGGCGGAGCCCATGGCGCCGGGGTGCAAGACGGTCACGGTGGTCACGGGCGGCCTCCTGGCTGGAGCTCGGCGATGCTGCGTTCTCGACGCAATGATCGACTCTTCGGGCTCGACATGGGCAGTCGAGTTCGCTCAGGCTCCGGACTGGGCAGAGAGTCGGTCATCGGAAGTACTCGATGGCACTGGACAGACCAGTCACCGCGACCGGAACGAGACGGTCATGCGCCTGCCAGTCGGCTGACGCGATGACTTCCTCATACGCATCGAAAGGCCGGCCTTCCACGGCAATGCGGTGCACTCCATTGGGCTGATAGCCGAACTTCCGCGAGACGCCTCGGGAGGAAGCATTGTTCGCGAAGGCAGTGGAGGTGACCCGGGCTGCGTCGAGGCCGTCGAATGCGAGGGCCAGGGCGGCGGCACGCATCTGGGTGCCGTACCCCTGGCCCTGGAAGCGGCGGCCGAGCCAGAAGCCTGTGCGGGCCTCGCCTGTGGTGGCGAAGTCGCGGGCGGAGAGGTTCTGCTGGCCGATGACCTGGCCGTCGTGGAAGACGGCCAGGAGAAGGCGCCAATTGTCGCGGTTCCAATCACCGCGCGCCCACCAATGGTTCTGTACGACGTTCCTGGCGCGCTCAGCCGGCGGGGCGGAGGCCCAGGGTTGCGGGAAGAACACGGCGCCGTCGGGCACGACGCCTTCCGCGGCGACCTGGGCGAGCTCGTCGAGCTCCGCGTCCGAGGGAAGACGTAGAAAGAGGTCGGGGGTGGAGAGTTCCAGTTCGATGATGGGCCAGTGGCGCATGGGCAGGCTCCGGTGTCAGGGCCCGTCGAGTCCGAAGATCGTGCCGAACGGATCGACAAGCTGGCAGATGCGTCGGCCGGGTTCCACGTCGAGGGGACCTCGGTGGTGGATGCAGCCGGCGTCCAGGAGGCGCTTGCGTTCGGTGTCGAGGTCTTCGACGGGCCAGTACGGGACGGTGCTTCCACCGTGGGGGTTGGCCTTGGGGGACGCCTGGTGGAAACCGAACTCGAGTCCGTCGAGGTCCAGCCAGGCGTAGACGGCGGTGCCGTTGATGTCGAGCTTGACCTCGGATACGAAGATGTCGCCCCACCAACGGGCGGCGGCTTCGGGGTCGTCGACGAAGACCATAACGGTGCGGATACCGCGCAGCACTTGGGGTTCTCCTATGCGTCGGGAAGTTGGCACGGTACCGCTGTGTCGGTCACTCGTGGGCGCCGTGCAGGGAACGCAGGCTGGTGGCGGAGGCGAACGCCGTGAGGGCGCGTACGAGGCTGTGGTCGTTCCACTGCGCGCCGAGTTCGTTGACGTGGTGCAGGTAGGCGTGGCGCACCCAGCGGGGCGCCAGCTTGGGCTCATCTCCTGCGATGAAGGCAAGCGTGATGAGGTCGGCCATCCCCGTGATGTCGGGGCGGAGGGTTTCGGCGTCGATGAGGGCCAGGCACCCGTCGTCGCGGCGGCGTACGTGTTCCGGTTTGAGGTCGAGGTGTCCGAGGGGCACGTGGCCGGAGCCATGGGCATCGCTGACGAGCTGGAGGAGTCGACGCCAGTCGTCGGCATGGCTGATCCATTGCGGCGCTGGTGCGCTGACGGCAGCGCCAGTTCGCCACCTTGCCATGGCCTCGCCGACCACCGGATGCCAGCGGGCGGAGGCCGTGTGGATCGTGGCGACCGCCCGAATCAGCTCGTCGAACGCATCGGTACTGGTGAGGGTGACGGCCTGGCCGACGTAGTCGACGAGCAACGTGCGGGAAGTGTCGCAGACGCGGTGCAGGTCCGGCAGGACACGCTCGCCGGCCAGCAGCTCGTACGCGAGGACTTCGCCTTGGTAGGCGCCTTCGTCCGCGTGCCGCTTGAGGATCCGGCGGGGTGGTGTCCCGAGGGCGAAGACTGCGGTGCGGTAGCGGGCAGTGAGGCAGTACACCAGACCCGGCTCGCCCGCGTGGTGCCGGTCGAGGATGGCGTGGGCCTCGCGCTCGGCAGCGGCCCGGTCGGTGGTGAGAGGGGTGGCCAGCCACCCGTCGGACCTTGTGCGGGCGGCGCCGTCCAGCGGCCCGACGGGGGCGGTGGTCATGCCGAGGTCTCCTGATGGACCCCGAGCGCGGCGAGGCTGTAGGCGTAGCAGCGGGCGGCGAGGTCGGGCCGCTGGTGCTCGCCGTAGATCGCGAAGAGGGCGTAGACCGGGGAGTCGAGGTTCTCGCCGATGTGCCAGCCCTGGTACGAGCCGCCGACCACGTCCCAGATCTGGGCGCGGCCGAGGAAGACTGCGGCCAGGTCCTGGAAGTAGATCTCGACGCCGAAGGGGTAAGCGGCCATGGCCTCCTCGCGACTGGTCGTCTCCACCTTGTCCCACGTGGGTCCGGTGATGTTCCACGCGTAGGTGTCGATGTCGCCGGGGCGGCCGGGCGGGTCGAGGAGGCGGAGTACGGCGCGGTGGGGCCCGAGGGGGCCGTGGAGGTAGTCGTGGATGCTGGTGGCGAGGGCACCGGTGCGGGTGGCAATGAGCTCGCGGGCCAGCCGGGGCAGCTCCTCGGCCACCAGGGTCTCGGCGCTCTCCCAATCCTCCTTGTCCAGGGGCGGGGTGACCGGGGTCGGCTCGACTCGCTGCGGGGAGTCGAGGAACGACGCGAGCGCGTCAAGGGCGGTCTTCTCCGTCACCGGGTCGGGGGTGACCCAGGGGACGCGGGAGGTGGTGAGGGAGCCGTCGCCGGCCGGGACGGTCAGGCGGTCGCCGGGACGGGGGCCGTGCACGCGGAAGAGGTGCTGGAGCTCGTTTGCGGTGGCGGCCAGGGCCTTGTGATCGGCGTAGAGGAAGGGGCCGTGGGGACTACGCGGCGCGGTGAAGCCGTTGCCGCACAGGGCCACGTCGCGAACACCGTCCAGGGACTTGAGGTAGTCGATGAGCAGGCCGTTGAGGATCTGGACGCCGGTGGTGCGGTTGCGGGGGCCGTCCATGCCGGGCAGCAGATTGTTGTCGGCGCCGAGCGCGCCGTACGGGACGGTCTGGGCATTGTTCGAGACGACCGCGAGCCGGGGCGGCGCGAGTACGCCCTGGGCCAGCTGCTCGATGTAGAGGTCGGAGACGTCCGCGTCGACGCCGATGAAGACGTCGTTCCCGGTGGTGCCGGACAGGCGGACCAGGGGTTGGGAGACGCGCTTCTCCCAGAAGAGGGTGCGGGCGCCGGCGGGGTAGAGGGTGATCTCGATGTCGCCGACGTTCAGCGGCTGTGTGTGGTCCAGGCGGTGAATGGTGAAGCCCAGGGCCTCGATGGCGTCGGTGACGGCGGCCGGGGTGGTGGTGCCGGTGTAGATCGGCACGGTGCGGGCGAGGAGGTCGAGGGAGGGCAGGTGGAAGTGGTCCAGGTGCTCATGGCTGAGGATCACGGCGTTCGGGGCGGGCATGCCCTGGGTGTCCACGGTGCGGGGAGGCCAGATCGCGAACTCCAGGCTCCCTGCTCCGAAGGCGGGCGCGAGGATCGGGTCGAGGAGGACGGAGGAGAGGCCGTCGGTGATGTGCCAGGTCTGGTGGCCAAGGAAGGTCAGTTCCAGGCCGACGGGGGCTGCTGCCATGACGAACTCCTTTGCACGGTTGGGAAGGGTCACGAGGGTGGCGCGGAGAGGGACAGCGGACGTCCCCCTCCGCGCCGATTCGCGGACCGGCAGGATCTACCGGTGGTAGGTGGTCGGGGCGTTGTTGGTGGTGCCCGTGGCGGCGAACGCCGTCACGCGCTGCTGCAGCCGGCGGACCGCCTCTGCGGTAACGGCCGTACTCGGCTTCGTCTGGGGCTTGGGTCGGTTCATGACGTGCCTCCATCACTTCGGTTTCTCGGCGGTGCGGACGCAGCCGCCGTTCCCCGTCGCCACAAGCGGCGGGTGGTCAGTGTTCGGTGGCCGACAGGAGACAGCCCACGATGGCGCCGCAGAGGATCGCGTAGACGATCACGGCGATCCGCTGTCTCACTGCCTCGCCACCACGTTCACGTCCTGCGGCACCCGGCCGGCGGCGGCAACGCCGCGCTTCCGGTGCACCTGGTGCTCGATCAGCAGTACGCGGCAGACACGAGCAAGGGCCCGCATGTGGATCCAGGCCCCGAGCCGTCCCTCACCGGGCTCCCGCGCCAGCAGCCGCTCGGCATCCGTACGGGCTTGGGTGCCACCGCCCGGCTCGCCGAGCAGCAGTCGGACGTGGCCCGACAGCAGGGTCGTGGCCGCCCGTACCTCGCCACCCGGTATGCCATACGTGTCGGGCGTGAGGACACGGGCACACAGGGCACGAATGATGTCCGTCTGCACGCGAGCCTGCGGGGCGGGGGTGGTCGTCATCCCGAGTGCCCCACAGCAGCCTCGCGCATCCCGATCGCCCGGTCCAGCTGTGCGTACAGAACCTCCAGCTGGGTGGGGTCGAGGATCAGGGTCGTGGTTTCGGTGGTGCCGTCAGAGCGGTGCAGCTCGATCGGCAGGGTGGCCTGGTGGTCGTCGTGGTGGTACGTGATGTCGCGCCGGACCGAAGTTGCGTGGGTGATCACGGGGGCTCTCCCGGGGCTGTCTGAGCGGGGGCAGGGGTTCAGTCAACTCCGCCACCAGGGCCCCTAACAGGGCATTCCTGTAGGCACGTTGTAGGCACGAACTAGGCAGAATCCCGCTAGGATTCCGGGCGCCCGACTCGACCAGCGGACGGCGGGATGATGGCGAACGAGGCCCTGCGCAGGTTCAGAAACGAGCGCCGGTGGACTCAGGCACAGGCAGCGGAGCAGGTCTGTGCCCAAGTCCGAGCGACCACCGGCCGCGACCCCGAGCTCGATGCGAACTGGATCTCCCGGCTGGAACGCGGTGCGATCACCTGGCCCTCCGGCGACTACCGGGCAGCTCTGTGCGCGGTGTTCCAAGTCGACAACGAGGCAGTGCTGGGTTTGCATCCGAAGGGGGCGACCCCACACTCAGGAACACCACACACGCTCGGCACTTCCGCAGCGCCCACAGACGATGCGGGCAGCATCATCGCGGACGCGGAGCTCTCAGCCCGGCTCGCTCGACACGCTGCCGCCACCAACGTCAACGCCCTGGTCCTGGAGCAGCTCGACGCCGACCTAGAACGCCTCGCAAGGGACTTCGTCAGCCGGCCGCTGACCCTGCTGATCCCTGAGATCCGCACCCTGCGCACCGTGGTGTTCCGCTTGGTCGAAGGCCGCCAGCACCCACACCAGACCCGACATCTGTACGTCGTCGCCGGATGGCTTTCCGGCCTCGCGGCACACGTCTCCCTCGACCTCGGCCACCAGCCTTCGGCCGCCACCCATGCCCGGACCGTGGTGCAGTGCGCCGAGATCGCGGAACACCCGAGGCTGCGAGCCTGGGCCCGCTCCTTCCAGTCACTGGCCTCGTACTGGACAGGCGACTACCGGCGGGCCGCAGACCTTGCGAGGTCCGGATACGAGGATGGCCGGGGCCTGGGCTCCGGGACGATCACGGCACGACTGCTGAGCCTGGAAGCCCGGGCTCTCGCGGCCGGCGGAGACAGGCGCAGCGCGCTGCGCTCCCTCGCCCTTGCCCACGAGGCCCGTGCCATCGCAGACCTGGATGAGCTGCCGGGGGTGTTCGCCTTCCCCGAGGCCAAGCAATGGGCCTATACCGGCACCACGCTGCTGGCCGTCGGCGGTGACGAACAGGTACAGCGCGCGATCACGGCCTCCACCCGCGCGGTGGAGCTCTACCAGACAGGGCCTGAAGACGACCGCTCCCCCGGAGACCTGCACGCCGCGCACCTGGACCTGGCCACCGCGTACCTCGCGAACGGCCAGGTGGACGTGGCAGGTGCGGAACTCGACACGGTCCTCGTAGCGGAGCAGTACACGGCGAGCATCACCATCAGGCTCCGCAAACTGGACACGCTCATCGCCAGCGGGCCGTACCGTGACTCGCGGCCGGTAGTCGATCTCCGTGAACACATCCACGAGGTCACCTCCCGACCCACGATCGTCAGCACACCCACGGAGCCGCGATGAGCACCCAGCCCACGAACGAGCCCTCGGTCACCGACCGGCACCTCCTCTCCACTCAGGCGTACGGCACCGGCCGGCACTTGGCAGCCCGCCAGTCCCTCTACCAGTGGCAGACCCCGCGGCACGACTTGCCCGGCCTCGTCGCGGAGGAGCTGGTCGGCGTACGCGGCACGGTAGCTGACGTGGGCTGTGGAAACGGCACGTTCGTGCAGCGGATACGCACTCAGCGGCCGGACTTGACCGTCCTTCCCATGGACGTCTCTCCCGGCATCCTGGCGGGCATCGCCGGCGCCGCGGCTGCAGACGTCCAGCAGCTCCCCATCGCGGACGGGGCCCTGGGCGCTGTCCTGGCCATGCACATGCTGTACCACGTGGCGGACCAGGCACGCGCCGTCCGGGAGCTGGGCCGAGTCCTGGCCAAGGGCGGCATCGCTATCGCGTCCACCAACAGCCGTACCGACAAACGCGAACTGGAAGACCTCTGGCGACGAGCCGCCGGCGAGGTCCTCGGCATCCCAGAGGGGCCGGCACGCGTCCAACTCTCTGCACGCTTCACCCTGGAGGACGCCCCCGCAGTCCTCGGCGCCATCTTCGAGGACGTACGGACGATCCCCCTCCCAGGAGTGATCGAA
The DNA here is from genome assembly GCF_052114405.1 of Streptomyces sp. M-16. Taxonomy (NCBI): domain Bacteria; kingdom Bacillati; phylum Actinomycetota; class Actinomycetes; order Kitasatosporales; family Streptomycetaceae; genus Streptomyces; species Streptomyces sp. M-16. Next base: position 107,346 of record NZ_JBFRER010000007.1, read on the forward strand.
GTGACCGACCCGGCGCCCGTGGTCGCCCACCTGGCCTCGTACGAGGCATGGGCCGATCAGATGGGTGTCCCCTTCAAGGCGACGGTAGAGCGCGCCCGAAAACGAGTGGAAGAGACCATCCAGGCAGAAGGCGCTTTCCGCGTCACCTGCCTCGGAGGCATCCTCGTCTGCCGATGACGAACACACAGGGGTGCCGCAGGCCACCCCTGGTCGGACATCGGCACTGGTAGGCCAACACCATCAGCGCTCGCGGCGGGCCTCGGGGTGCCCCTTCGGCTCCCAGGGAACTACTCGTACGTGTCCTTTCGGAGGGTGCGGTGTCGATGGTCTCCCTGACCGGCGCCGTTCACCGCGGTAAGCGACGGGAGCGCAGCGCCGTTGTTCCACAGGCCGAGATGATCGCGGTGGACAGCGACGACGCCGTTCTGCACCGCGCAGCGTTCGGCGGGGGCGCTGAAGTACGTGGTGGTGACGAAGACGGCGACTTCGGCTTTGAAGTGCACCTGTGAGCCGAGTAGGTTGCGGACCTCTCCGTTGGAGATCTTCCGCTTCGGGTTGTACCGCTTGCACTGGATCACCATTGTGCGGCCGTCGGGCAGCCGTCCACGTACGTCGGCGCCGTCGTCGCCTGTTCGGCCGACGCGGCGGACCTTCGTGCAGCCGTCCCGTCGGCAGAGGTCGGCCACGAAGTCCTCGAACTGCGTGCCGTCCATCGCGTCGACCTCGGCGAGCGTCCGATGGCCCGCCCTGACGGCTTCCTCGTGGCGCCACCGCCGGTCGTCGCCTCGGACCAGGCGGTCCGTCTTCCACAGCCACCAGCCTCCGCCGCCGCCCGCGCCGAGGACCAACCCTCCCATTACATAGGGCCAGATCGTCGACCAGAACGTCAGGAGCAGCGCCAATGCGACGACGCCGCTCCAGGCACCCGCCTTGAGCCGGGCCTCCCGGCGTTTCCGCGATGCCGACCGCCCCTTCTTGCGTGCTGCCACCCAGTTCCTCCCCGCCTCCGAGTAGCAGTCTGGGCAAGGCGACGCGTGTCAGTAAGGGCGCCCGTTGGCCATGGCTCGTTTCCTGCACCACTTCGAACTCGTCGCTGCGGGCACCAAGACCATCGGTGTGCTGATCAAGTACCCGAATCTTGCCGGCCTCACTATCCGCCTCCGCATCGAGGACACCGACGAGACCTGCGACGTAGAGGTCCTCCACGTCACCGAGTACCCCGACTTCGAGGCTCTCCTCGACGGCGAGGGCTCGTCCAGCGTCAGCCCGACCGCCACCCACCACCCGCGACTCGTCAACATCCACACCACCTACAGCCCCGAGAAGGAAACCCTGGCAGTAATGGCCATCGTGATCCAACGTATGGCTGCATGATGCGACCTGCGCTGGAGGACAGCTGCCGCCGTCCAGGCTCGGCCGGACTACCGGCGGGCTCTTCCGAGGTCAATGCGCTCCCGGCTGCTGCTGGATCCTGCAACTGACCCGAACCCGAGTCACCGCCTCGGCGGCATAGAGCTTCTTTTCACTCATGTTCGCCAGGGACGAGACAGCTACGATTTCCCGATGGCCCGCCCGATCGACCGAGCGGCGGCGCCTTGGTCGCGCCGTACGGGAGGAACCCCTTGACGCAGCACCACCTCCGCTTCGCCCCACAGATCCTCGCCCGGCTCGGTGAAGAGCTGGTGCCACACGCAGACTTGGGCATCATGGAGCTCGTCCGCAACGCCTACGACGCGGACGCCGCTCTCTGCCAACTGCAGATAAGCGAGGCCGAGCAGCCCGGCGGCACGCTCATCATCTCGGACGATGGCGACGGAATGACCGCGGAGCAGCTCGCCAATGGTTTTCTCCTCATCGGAAAATCCGGAAAATCATCGAACACTCACACCCCCAAATTCCGACGCAAAGTGGGAGAGAAGGGGCTGGGGAGAATTGCTGCCCTGCGCCTTGGGACGCAAGCCAGAATACGTACGCGCTCCGTAGATGATCCCGATTTCGAGCACACCCTGACAATCGACTGGGATCGAATCGACCGATCCGAGGCGGTGGAAGATGTTCCGCTAGCAATCGTGAGTCAACGGTGCGAGGGAGCAACCGGTACGACCGTCGAGATTAGTGGACTTCGCCAGGGAATCACCGAGCAGGACGCTGGCCGCCTGGCACGGTCGGTGCTTATGCTTACGGGCCCTTTTACCTTCGCGGATGGCTCGGCGTTTCGGGTGACCTGCGACTCGCCGGAGTTCGAGAACCTGTCGAAGGTGATCACGGCAGATCTGCTCCAGTGGGCCGAGTTTCGTCTTGTTGCCGAGCTGGACGAGCAAGGCAAGGCATCAGCCACCCTCCTCAACTGGCGTGGCGAAATCATCAAGTCGGCGGGCCATGACGACGTGGGCAGGATGCGCCAAGGACGCGGCAACCGCGACGCTCCAATGAGGTTTTCTGCGCCGCCGGCCAAGTTCGAGATGTGGATGTTCAATCTGAATCCCGGCGCGTCCAAGGAGGTTCGACTCGCGCAGCAGCCCACAGCCGAAATCAAGGCGTGGCTCAGAGAGGTGGGCGGAGTTCACCTCTACCACAGGCAGTTGCGCGTACAGCCCTACGGAGACACGGGTAACGACTGGCTGATCATCAACTTGCGGCGTGTCGCAAGCCCCGAGGTTCGTCCGTCCACGAACAACTCCGTGGGCCGGATTCAGGTGGAGGACTCAGACGACCTCCTCCAACCCAAGACCGACCGCAGCGGCTTCGTGGACAACCTGCCATTCCTGGAACTGCAGGAGTTCGCCAAACGCTCACTGGACTGGTCGGCGGAACAGCGACTCGAACTTCGGGAACAGCGTCGTATTGGCGCGGCGCCGAAGGCACGCGACCGGGTCAAGGAAGCCGAGAAACAGTTCCGGAACCTATTGGAGGCCATGAACCCGAAGGATTCCGATGCGCCAACTCTGGACGGAGTCGCCGATTCCGCCGTACTGGAGTCCTTCACTGCCGGGGCTTCCGAAGTCTTCGACTCACAGCGACAGGAAATCGAAGCGCTCCGCGAAGATCTACTCCTTTACCGGACCTTGGCCACAGTCGGCACCAGCACTGCAGTGTTCGCGCACGAGGCGATGAAGCCGGCAGCTCGCATCATCAACGAGGTCAAAACGGTCAGCCGCCGAGTCAAGCAGCATGTCTCGGAAGACGAGTACAAGGAGAGGTTCCACTCGTCGATCGAGAACTCGATTGACAGCGCCAAGACCCTGGAGACCTTCGCCCGTCTTCCATTGACCCTTCTCACAAAGAAGAAGCGGCAAATCACCGATGTCGAGTTCGACAGGGAGTGCCCGGCGATCATCCGACTTTTTTCCCGCTACCTCGACGAGCGGGGAATCCAGGTTGAATTCGATCTGGACGCGGAGGGGGCGATCGTCCGCAGCACGATCGCCGACATTGAGTCGATCCTGTCCAACCTGATCGTGAACGCCGCGCATGCCTTCACACGTACGGATGCCATCCGGCCCGAGCGCACGATCCGCGTCCGCACGCGATTGGTCGCAGAGGAAGACTCGACTCGACTTTGCCTATGTGTCGATGACTCGGGCCCTGGAATCAAGGACATCTCGCTGAGCGCAATCTGGCTGCCGGGCAAGACGACACGCGACAATGGGACCGGTCTCGGTCTCACGATCGTCCGGGACATCGTGGCCGATCTTCGAGGCACCCAAGAGGCACGTGAGCACGGGGAGTTGGGTGGCGCAGGTATCATCGTCTGGCTTCCGGTCCATACCGCCGGGGGCCAAGGGGCATGAGCTGGGGGGACGAGTGAGCGTACGTCCGCTGACAGAGGGATCGTCGATCGTGGTCATCGACGACGACGTCATGGACGCGAGCAGCATTACGCATCCGCTTCAGGACGCGGGCTTCCTCACGGAGATGATCACTGAGTTCGCGCCGAGCCAGGATGCCGATGCATTTCTCGCTTCTCTCGGCGATCGCTACGACGCCGTGGTGTGCGACCACATCCTCGGCGGACGTAGCAACGCCCGCTTCACGGGCGCGGAGCTGGTGTGCAAGGCCAACCGGAGAGCAGGTAGACCTTTGCCCGCTGTCCTCATCAGCAGCCACGTCAACACTGATCAGAACGGAGCGATTTTACGCTGGCGGGAGGGCATCCCGAGCGTTGTCGACAAGAGTGACGCCTCCGACGCGGTGGTTGACGCGCTCCGATACACGCTAGACGAGCTGGCGGGAAACCTCGCTCGGGAACGGCGCGCCTTCGCAACTCCGATCGAAGTACTCGACGTGCGGTCCGAGGGGGAGGAACCCCAGGCGAAGGTGGTCGTGGTCGGCTGGAAGATCGACTCTTCCGTCTGGATGCCGTTGCGCCCAATCGAGGCAGCCACGGGTCTCCGGCCGGACGAGCTGACTGGACGTTGGCTTGAGGCTGAGGTGAACTGCTACGCAAAGGACGCCTCTGACCTCTTCTATCGCAACATCATCCTCGCTCCCGATCTGCCGCAGGGGTGGCTGACTGCATGAACACCCCGAACACGTCCACCGAACTGCCGCCCAGCGCGCAGCCAGAACGCGACTTAGCTGTCACTATCCTGGACGTCGGGCACGGAAACTCCGCGGTGGTGCGGGATGGTTCGACCTGCGCCGTGATCGACGCGGCCCCTGGCGACATCGTTCAGCGCGAACTGGATCGTGTCGAATGCAGGCACATCGAGCACCTGATCATCTCGCACTCCGACCAGGACCACGCTGGCGGCGGCCCGCAGATCCTGCTCGATCCGCTGCGCACGGTGGGAACCGCCTGGTTCAACCCGGATGCGAGGAAGAACAGCCGAATCTGGGAGCGGTTGATCCGGGCCGTTCACACTCGTCACAGGCGCGGTGGCTTCGGCGGGCACCAGATGCTGCACACGGAGACGCCTCAAACGCTGCTTTGCGGCCGCGCGAGGCTCGAAGTCTGCCACCCCAGCTTCCTGATGGCCGGCACAGGCCCGACGGACACGTCCCCGACCTTCGGTAAACTGGACACCAATACTGTGTCCATCGTGGTCCGGGTGCATCTCGAGGATGAGCCAGCCGTCCTCCTCGCGGCCGACATGGATGCGGTGGCACTCAAGCACATTCGGGAGAATGGCCATCAGCTGTCGGCACCAGTTCTCGTCTTCCCCCACCACGGAGGACTCCCAGGCAAGGCCGATCCGCAGTCCTTCGCCAAAGAGCTGACGGAGCTGGTGGCCCCTCGGCTGATCATCTTCTCCATCCGCGGTGGTCTACGCCCTGCCAATCCGCATCGGGAGATTATGGCGGGCGTCCGACTGGCAGCACCGGACGCCCACATTGCATGCACGCAGCTATCCGTGCACTGCCATGAGGAGAAGCAGCTCGTAACCGACCGGCACCTGGCAGTGCTCCCAGCTGCAGGCCGCAAATCCGGCAGGGCCTGCGCGGGCAGCGTGACCGTGGCACGCATCGAGGCAGGTCTGCACTTCGACCCGCCTCTGGAGAGCCATCGGTCGTTCGTCGACGGAGGTTCCGTGGCCAACCCGCTCTGCCGACTCCCCATCCCCGGCCCACGCAAGGCTGCCGACAACGTTCAGCCTGAAGGAAGTGGCTGATGAGACTTGGCGCGACAGGATTTGGCGATCTGTTCCCAACGCCTCCGAGCCTGCTGCAGAATGACACCTCTGCCAATTCGCGTATTTGATCCAGGACGTAATCCCTTCCGGATCAGCAGGAGGGGAACACGTGAGTATCGCTGCCTACTCAACCTACGCACGACAGCTTGAGTCCTTGGTGACCGACGTGGCCTTGGGTCGTTGGCGCCGTGTGGCGGACGACGTCCAGCATGCCCTCAATGGCCAGGCGTCGGCCCAACTGCGACGCATCGTCTCGCGAGCTGACCGCCGTACCACCGGATCATTCTTCACGACCGGCGGGGTCCGGCAGTCGTATGAAGAACTGCTGGCGCGCGGCACGGCACCCGGAGGGTCAACAATGATCTGGGACCCCACCTGCGGTGCCGGCGACCTGCTTATTGCCGGTACTTCACAGTTCCCAATAGGGGCGACACCAGCGGAGACGCTCACCCTGTGGAACCGCCGGGTGAGGGGCCACGACCTTCACGATCCCTTTGTGGCAGTGGCGCGCATGCGGCTGGTCTTGGCCGTGCTGGAACGTCACCGGGCTGTCGGATCCGACGCCCTACTCGTGGAACGCCGGTGGCGCACCGCCTTCCCACGGGTGCAGGTCGGCGACGGTCTACAGGCGCTGCGTGCAGCGGCCGAAGGCCGTGGCTTCGGAGGTCGACTGCTCCTGAATCCCCCCTACGGCATGGATGCAGCGCTCCCCGGCTGTACATGGTCGACGGGCAGGACGTCCTTGGCGGCAACATTCACCGCTCAAGCGTCGGCCGCAATGGCTCCGGGCGGGAGGCTCTTCGCCGTCCTACCCGACGTATTGCGCAGCGGAAGCCGATACCAGTCCTGGCGCGGCCAGTTGGCCGAGCATCTGAAGATGGAGGAGATCCGCCCGCACGGCCTCTTCGACAACCACACCGACGTAGACGTTTTCCTGCTCTCCGCCGTACGGAGAAGGGGCGGCCACTCCGGCGCGGTCGCCTGGTGGCCGCCGTCCGCTGTCAGCACGGATAGCGTCATAGGTGACCATTTCCGCGTTGGCGTCGGCCCCGTCGTCGACAACCGAGACCCTCACGACGGGCCGGAGGTTCCCTATCTCACAGCGAAGGAACTGCCGGGCCAAGGTGAGACGGGGCTGCCACTGCGCAGGCGCCTCTTCGGTGGGCGCTTGTTTGAACCCCCTTTCGTGGTCATGCGCCGTACGTCCCGCCCAGGGCAAGGGGCCAAAGGAGGGGCTCGCGGAACAGGCGTTCTCATTCAAGGTGATCGGCCAGTGGCAGTGGACAACCACCTGATCGTGGCCGAGCCGCTGAGGGGTGGCGTGGCAAGCTGCCGAGAGCTGCTAGAAGTGCTGGATGGGCCCAAGGTCGTCCACTGGCTCGACGAGCGTATTCGCTGTCGCCACCTGACCGTCACGGTTGTCCGGTCACTCCCTTGGGGCTGACCTGCACGTAGGGCAGGGGGAGACAGACAACCGTGCGCCTTCTCTGACAGCCCGCCGCAGGCTGCGCGGTCGGGCTTGACAGCTCCATGATGTCCATGGTGATTCGGCAGCACGACATTGACTCGCTGCCCGACCAGACCCCGGGCCACATCCAGCGGGCACCCCACACTGAAGATGCTGAAAGCCACATGGAACCACGGGGGTTGTCAGCACCTCATGCCAAGATGCTGACAGGCAATCGAGTGAAGGGAATCGACGTTGCTTCCAGAAGCAATGACCGCGTTGGCTGCTGCGGCGGGCGCCGGCGTTGTACAGGCGGCCGGTACCGACGCCTGGGAGACTGTACGGAATCGGCTGATCAATCTGTTCGGGCAGGGCAACGGCCATCGTGAGATCGAGATGAGTGACCGTCTCGATCGGACCGTGTCGGCCCTCCAGAACGCTGACGAGGCCGAGGTGCAGGGGCAAGAGTCCATGTGGCGTGATCGAATCACCGCGCTGCTCGAGTCCTTGCCCGAGCCGGAGCGCGAGCAGGCTCTGACCGAACTTCGCGCCCTGTTGGAGCATGTTGATGCGCACGAGGTCAGCGCCTCGGTCATCGTCGGGCCGGGTGGCGTGGCAGCGGGCCGGGATGTTTCAGTCCGAGCCGATCAGAATTCCATCGCCGCTGCAGTGATCAACGGAGGAGTGAACCTCCCGGGCCCTCCGCGGCCGGACCGGTAGCGGGGCACTCCGGTCCGGCGACGAAGGGGAGACCGGTCGGGTTTGCGACAGCAGAGACTCATTCGACCAATACTGTGTCAGCCCTGGCCCAGCACGGTGGCATCGCCGTCGGCTACGCCTCCTCCGTCACCATCAGCGGTGACGTATCGTTCCCCGACCTCGGGACGCAGCTGCGTGCCTATCTTGCCGCTGCTGCTCGGGCAGCACGCGAGCACCCGTATCCAGGTGTGATTCCCGGCGTGATTCCGCCGGAATTGACAGCAGTGTACGTACGGCAGCAAGCCCGACCGTTTACTGCTTCACTTGGTAAGCGTCGTGCTCCGGCTGCACAAACTGCCAGACAATATGTGTCTCTACCGGCCAAGACGCTGCTGAAGGGAGACGACCACCGCATCGTGGTCGCAGGTCCTGGTGGCGGGAAGACCAGCCTGCTCCGCCGCCTTCTCGTTGCCGTCGCAGAGGAGCGTCCGGCCAACGGGGACAAAGGGGGGCACCACAGCAAGGCACGAGGACGCCGGCGTAATTCCAGGGAGAGCCGCAGGTACCCAGTGCTGGTCCCAGCCGCCGCCCTGACCCGTGAAATGCCGCTGGCCGAGGCACTCGCAACGCACCTCAACGCAGAACTTCCAGATTTCGGTTTGTCGGTAGCCCTGAGCCCAAAGCTATTTGCGATGCCGCCGGCTCCGCGCGCCCACTGGGACGTGTTCGTCGACGGGCTCGATGAGATCCAAGAACCTGAGGCTCGCAAGCGCGTTCTAGGGAAGCTCCGGAACGCCACACCCGGCCCGAGCGGGGACATTCTGTACCGGTTCATCGTCACGACCCGGCCACTGGTCAAGAGCGAGCTTGCTCAACTGGGCAGCGAGGTACGCAGTTTCGAACTCCAGCCTTTCGAAAGTAGGGACCTCCCCAGATTTACTCGCGAGTGGTTCCGCGCTCTCGGAGTGCGCAACCCCGGACAGGCCTCCAAGCTGTTTCTCTCCGGACTGGAGAGTTCCGGGCTTGCGGAGCTCGCCCGCGTGCCTCTGATGGCAACCATGCTCTGCCAACTGCATGCGGCTGGCGAGGGCTGGGACGAAACTCTTTGCCGCGGCGAGATCTATCGCCGCTTCGTCGCTCTATTACACAAGCGGCAACACAGCAAGGGACCAAGCGGCATCAGGGAGCAGACACGCACGGCACTCGCCCGCTGGGGTGTGGAGGCAATGAACCAGGCCGAGCAGGTTCTCGACCACCTTCCCGTACTAATCGGCCGACTGGCCACAGCCACATTCGCTGGGGGTACCGACGCCTCTGTGCTTGACCAAATCGCTGGACAGCCGGAGGCCATACGACCACAGGCTGTTCCCGAAGCTGAGTGGCGGGATTTCCTTACTGAGGCGTTGCGGCGGAGCGGGCTACTGACCGAACGGGCTGGCGACTTCGTATTCCTTCACCAGACCCTGTTGGAGTACCTGGCAGCGCAGCACGACCCCGACCCAGAAGCCACGCTCCTCCGTCACCTCGCCGAGCCGTGGGGCAGGCTCGGACCTCTATCGATCGCACGGGAGCTAGGCCAGGCATGGCTGGACGGGAAGCCTGCCCGCCCTTGGCACTGGGGGCGCATGGTGTGGAACGATTTGATCAACAAGCCGTCCTATGTCGGCTTCCTGATCGACCTGGTCGTGTCCAGTGGGGCAACTACCGCAGCAGCCGAATTCCGGCGCATGGCAGACCGGGGCGGTGTCCTAGCCTGGCGGTCCATCGTGGACCAGGCCCAGATGGGTACGGACCTTCCGCAGGTCATCGTCGAGGCAGCAACCCAAGGCCTGAAGGCATTCGTGAGCGATCCGAGGGCTGACGACAGCGGTCGGAGCATGGTGGCCACGCAGTTGGCGCGAGCTGGGTTTCCTTGGGCGCATGAATCCTTGGCCTCGATTGCCGCGAACGCCGAAGTCGATGGCCTGGTACGGGTATGGGCCGCAACCGCTCTGCACGGCATGGGGGATGTGCGCGGGTTGCTCTGCCTAAAGCAAGTCGCAGTCGGCGCGGTGACCGACAGACTCGTCACCCTGTACGCAGCAGGTGCCGCTGCGGGGATCGGCGAAGAGTGGGGTACCGAGATACTCGCCCACATGGCCAGTGACGACACAGTTCCGTTCAAGCTGCAGAAGCTCTCGGCCCGCGTCCTGGCAGAGGCTGGTGACGTGCGTGCTCCTAGGGCTCTCAAGGCACTGGAGGTCGATCCCAGAGGCCGTCTCTCCTGGAGACAGCGCAAACTCAAAGAGTGGGAAACTCAATGGGAGAGGGACATGGACAATCGCCTCCCCGCCCATATCCTCGACCCGGGAACTAGCGCGAAGAGCAAACGCGTGCCCGAACGGGACAGAACCTGAGATATGAGCCGGCAGCCTCACGGACTGCGCGGGCACCCAAGGGAACCACCCGCATGGTGCATTGTCAGTGCAGTCGACAAGAGGCCTTCCTGGGAGAAGGCGCGGGCGCTTGCGGTCTGGAGCCGGAGACACGTCCCCGCTCACCACAACCACCACCGCTGCTCCGACTCACTTCACTACATTGCGTAGCCCGTCTCGATACTTGGCTCGGACTCCTGGCCAGCGGTGATCCGTCTTTCCGGGCAGCCGCGACTGGGGAGAATCTGGGGAGAATGAAGGTCCGTTGGGGAGTGGCTGGGGAGGATCGGCCGTACAAACGGGCAGCACGGCGAAAGGGCCGGAAAGATGGATCGTCGCAGGTCGGACCGCCGATACGGCCGATTTCCGCAGGTCAGCGGCGTCAGGGTGACGACTTCAAGAAGATCTCCGCCTGGGTCGCCGTCCTCTTCGCGCCCACGTTGGTGGGAACGATCTACGGAATGAACTTCGACAGCATGCCGGAGCTGCACTGGGGCCTCGGATACCCCTTCGCGATCGTCTTGATGGGGCTGGTGTGCGTGAGTTTGTACGCTATTTTCAAGCGCCGGGACTGGCTATAGGCCAATGCGCGAACCGGTCGCCCAGGCCGAGCGGCGGACGCGGGGCCGCTCCTGGCGGGCCGGAGGGCGGTTGGTCAAGTCGTCGCCCGTACGGCGGCTCTGATCAGGTCGGCGACCCGGGTGGGCTCGGACAGGACGACGGCGTGGGAGGCGTCCGGGAGTTCGACGACGGCGGCTCCGGCCCGTGCGGCGCCGAAGCGCTGGAGTTCGGGGCTGATCGTGCGGTCCGCCCCGGCCACCAGAGCCCAGGACGGTTTCGTCCGCCAGGCCGCCGCGGACGCGCTGTCGGTGAACGCGGCTGTGGCGAGCGGGCGTTGCGCAGCCGCCAGGACGCCGGCGACGGCCTCGGGCATGTCCGCCGCGAAGACGGAGGGGAAGGCCGCCTCCTCGATGGTGACCTCGATCGCGGAGTCGCCGTCGAGGAGCGGGTACGTCCACTCCTTCAGGCTGCCCGTCAGCGGGGGCTCGGGGAAGTTCTCCTGGAGCTGGCCGAGGCTCTCGCCCTCGCGGGGCACGTAGGCGGCCACGTAGACGAGCCCCACGACGTTCTCCGCGGCGCCCGCCACGGTGATCAGCGCACCGCCGTACGCGTGGCCGACGAGTACGGCCGGACCCTCGACCTGCGTCAGGATGGAGGCGAGGTAGGCGGCGTCCGGCGTGAGGCCCCGGAGCGGGTTCGACGGAGCGATCACCGGGATACCGCTGCTCCGCAGTTCCGAGATCACGCCTATCCAGCCGGTCGCGTCGGCGAAGGCACCGTGCACGAGGACCACGGTGGGGTTGGTCATGCGAGTTCTCTTCTCAGTGTCGGGCCACGGCGGGGGGGCGTCGTCACGACGACGGCCGAGGCGCGGCCCGGAATTCGGCAAGAGGTCCGTGCGACCGTCGCTCACGGTAGAGGCGTGCAAACGGCGCCTCTTGTACGGGTGCGCAACGACGCTGTCATGCCGGCGCACACGCGTCTCAGTGCCTTCGCTCGTCCTGGGCAACGGCATGCGTCGGGGCGAAGGCCGAGGTCGCCAGCGCCTGCCATTCGCTGGGACTCATGCCGTAGGCGCCGCGGAACGTGCGGCTGAAGTGCGAGGGGCTGCTGAAGCCCCAGCGGCGTGCCACCGCGGCCATGGTGATCCTCCGGTGGGAGCGGCCCAGCTCGAACCGGCAGAATTCGAGCCTGCGCTGCCGCACCCACTGGCTCACCGTGCTGCCGCCGTTCTGGAAGAGCTTCTGCAGGTACCGGACGGAGATGTGGTGGGCGCGTGCGATCGACTCCGGTGACAGGTCCGGGTCCATCAGATGTTCTTCGATGTAGGCGCGGATGCGGGACAGCATCTCGTTACCGGCCCCGGCCGCGTCGTCGGCCCCGTCCGTCGCGTCCGCATCGAGGAGCTCCATGACCAGGACGGAGAGGAGGTGTACGGCCGTCCGGGCACGCCGGTCCCCGATCGTGGACCGGCGGAAATCCGCCTTGGCGGCGAGCGCGGTCAGGAAGTCGGACGCCAGCGCCCCGATCCCCTCCCCGCCGCGTACGGGTACGCCGAGCACCTGGTCCAGTTCCGACTCCGTGACGCCCAGATAGCAGCGGGGCACCCGGAAGAAGATCATCTGGCAGTCTTCGCCGAACTGCAGCAGGTGCTGTCGGGCCGGGTCGCAGAAGACCAGGTCGTTCGGCTCCAACAGGGTAGGGGCACTCTCGGCACGCTCGTGGACGACGGTGACGGGCCCACGGACATGGACGCCGAGGTAGACGTGGTTCCGGTCGTTCGTGTCCGGCATCTCGGACAGCATCCGGACCAGCCACCCCGAGCGGGAGGGGGGCGAGGCCGGATCGGACGCTTGCCGGGGCACCCGTTCGGGCGCACGTGACGTCAGGGTGAGGGTCATCGGGATTCCTAGCCGTAGGTTCGCGCAGGCGGAGGGCGGATTCACGCCCCGTTCGCCGGCTCCTCGGCCAGGAACTTCTCCACCACGGCGTTGAAGGCCGGCGGGTTCTCCAGGAAGGGGAAGTGCGAGCTCGCCACGTCGGAGGCGAAGACGTGCAGGCGTGCGCCGGGAATCCGCTCGGCGACGAAGCGCTGCGAATCGGGGTGCACATGGCTTCCCTCGCAGCCGATCACCAGGGTCGGCACGTCGATCCGGGGAAGCACGTCACGCCAGTCCTGCGCGCAGTGGTCGAACAAGAGCGGTACGCCTGCGGAGGCGGGTGTCGACCTGATCTCCTCGGCGACGAAGGCCAGCACCTCGGGGTCGGGCTCGCCGGTGAACATGCCGCGCACGAAGTCGGCGAGGACCGTGTCGCCCTCCGGCCCCGCGAGTGCCGCGCCCAGGTACAACAGCCCCGACACATCGAAGAGGGCGCCGGAGTCCCGCTGTTCCGGTTCGGTCATCCAGGGCACGGCGGCGACCGCCGCGGGCTGGTCGACGGCGACGAAGCGCCGGAGCCGTCCGGTCCCGTACTGGTCGACGAAGCTCCACCACACCGAGGCGCCCATGGACCAGCCGAGTGCGTCGAAACGGGCCAGCCCGAGATGGTCGACGAGTTCGAGCACGTCGCGGGAGAGCCGGGCGATGCGGTAGCCGTGACGCGGTGTACCGGACTTGCCGTGGCCGCGGAAGTCGACGGTGACGACGCGACGACCGGGCGCCAGCCCCTCGATCTGGTGGCGGAACATCGCCTGCGTCTGCCCCCAGCCGTGCAGCATCACCAGCGGAACGCCCGCGCCGCCGGTGTCCTGGTACGCGAGCCGTGCGCCGTCCGTCGTGATCAGTTCCTGCATGACCTCTCCCCTGGTCAGAGGCGGTACGTCGGTCCCGCCCGTCCCGGACATCATCGGATGGGGCGCGTCGCCCGCACCACCGCGCGCTGTAGGAATCGGGGCGTGGATCCTCCTCGCTTTGTCGAAGCGGGTCCGCGGTCAGGCGGCCCTGTCGTCACCCGGGGAGAGGAGTTCCTCGACCCTGAGGCCGAGGTGCAGAGTGAGCCGGTGGGCGCCGTCGTCGAGGTCGACTCCGGTGATCTCCTGGATCCGGCGCAGGCGGTAGTAGAGCGAGGTGCGGTGGATGCCCAGCGTGTCCGCGGTCCTGGGAATCGATCCCGCGTGTTCGAGGAAGCAGCGCAGGGTGTCCCGCAGGCGGTCGCCGCCATGGGCCGTGCTCAGGGTACGGAGCGGCTTCGGGACCAGGGACGCGTTCAGGGCGTGGTCGGGGAGCTGGAGCAGCACGGCGAGTTCCCCGAGCGACTCCCAGTCACCGATGTTCTTCAGGGCGGGCAGCCGGCGGGCCGCGCGGGCCGCCACGATCGCCTGTTCGTACGAGGTCCACGCGTCGTCCAGGCCGGCGTGCCGGCCGCCGACGCCGATCACCGGGTCCGCCGACGGGTCCAGGAAGGTGCGGAGTTCGTCGAGGATGCGGGCGGACTGGGCGGCGACCTCGTCGGTGCCCGGCTGCCGGTCGCGGAGCTGGAGCAGCATCGCCCGCTCCTTGCCGATCGCGATGAGGCCCTGGGCGGAGCGCGTCTGCCGGAACCCCTCCAGCGCCGCCCACAGGGCGGCCTCGGACTGCCGCACGAGCTCCGTCCCGCAGCTCAGCCGGACGACGGTGACCAGGACGTGCTCCGCCGCCCCGAGCAGCCCGACTTCCTTGCCGCGTCGACGCGCGGCGGTGCGTGCGGCGACGTCGCCGCCGACGAGTGCGAGGGCCAGGTCCCGCTCGTCGGTCGTGCGGGTGTCGCCGGCGATGTGCTCTGCGTACATCTGGGCGGCCATGGCGTCCGCGGCCCGGGCGATGGCAGCGGTCTCCTCCTCCCCCAGCGTCTTCGCGGGCACGACCACCAGGAGCAGCCCGAGGAGATGCCCGCGCTCGCGCAGCGGCACGACGTAACGGGGAAGCAGTCCGAGATCGTCACGGCCGTCGATGAATCCGGGCCTGGACCACTGGGTCACGCCCTGGGCGAGGACGTAGCGGATGGTCGCGTTGTCGGCGCGGCCCTGCAACAGGGTGCCGATGCGCACTGGGTCCTCGTCGCCGAAGTGGCGGCTCGTGCAGACCATGCGGACCAGCGGGTCGTCGACGGCGACGGACCGGCCGAGCCGCTCCGCGAGCTCGTCGACCAGTGCCTGGAGCTCGGGGCTGCCGGGGCGGGCTCGCTGGAGCCTTGGCGTCATGCGCCGTTCCTCTCTCGATCGGATGTTCCCGCGGACTTCTCCATTCCGCGGCTCTTGATCATTCTGAGGAAGCGACGACGTCGGCACATCACACGAATCATCCATTGCCAGGACGCCCGTGTGGGATACGAAGCGACTACTCTCCGCTGTCGTGATGCTTCGCCAGCCGGGTCAGCTCCGCGCGCGAGGTGACGTCGAGTTTGGTGAAGGCCCGGCGCAGGTGCGAACTCACCGTGTGCGGTGAGAGGGAGAGGTGCTCGGCCACCTGCCGGTTGCTCAGCCCTCGGGCCACGAGCCGTACCACCCGTGTCTCCGCGGCCGTCAGCTCGGGCCATGGACCGCCCGGTCCGGCCGGCGAGGGCCGCCGGCGGACACCGGCGGCCCGCAGGCGCCGGCGCACCCGCGCGCCGTCCCGTTCGGCGCCCGCTCGCGCATAGAGCGCGAGGGCCTTCTCGAAGTACGGCACCGCCTCGGGCTTACGGGTGAGGGCCAGTTTGCGTCCGGCGTCCTCCAGTGCCGACGCCCGGGCCAGCACCCGGGGGCAGTCCTCGTACAGCCGGACGGCGCGCAGCAGCCGGCCGAGGTCGTTGTCGAGGAGCCCCCGGGCGTGCGCGGCGGTGGCGGYGAGGAAGGTGAGGCCGGGATTGAGCACGGCGCGCCGCTCGGCCAGGGCGACCGCCTGCGCGGCCCGTTCGTGCGCGCCGGTGCGCAGCGCCAGACGGACGAGCACCGGGGCGTCGGCGGGGTCGATCAAGCCGGCGTAGGCGGGCCGGTCCGCGGCGGGCGAGGTCATCACCTCGTCGAGTTCGGCCATGGCACGGCCGGGCCGGCCTTCGAAGTCGGCCATCAGGGCAAGCATCCAGGAGCCGAAGTGCCGGACGACGGGGGCGCCGTCGCTGCGCATGCGCCTCGCCTCCGCCGCGTACGCCCGTGCGGCCTGCTGGTCGCCGGTGTGGAGGGCGACGCGCAGCATCACGTACCGGAGCGTGACGTCGGCGAGGTTGCCCGGGCGGAGATCGCCGGTCGCCTCGGCCGCCTCGGACGCGGCTTCGGCGTCGGCCCGGGCCTCCGTCAGCCGTCCGACTTCCAGGAGTATGCGGGAGCGGGTCATGAGCCACATACGGGTGGCGGCCGTCCTGCCCTGCTCCCTGGTGATCCGGATGCCCTCCTCCGCGGCGGCGAGTGCCTCCTCGGTGCGTCCGGTGGTGTTCGACAGGAGGGCGTGCCACAAGGCCTCCGGCACCCACAGCGAGGTGCTGACGCCCAGGGCGTCGGCCAGCGCGGCGGACCGTTCGGCCTGCCGGAACGCCTCGGCCAGGTCCATGCGATGGAAACTGGCGGCCGAGCGGACCGTCGTCAACGTGGCCTCGGCGGCGCGGTCCCCCGCTGCCGCCGCGGTCTCCCACGCCTGCGCGGCGACCTGCTCGGCCGCCGCGTGTTCGCCCGACATCGACAGGCCGACAGCGAGCATGGCGAGCAGTCGTCCCCTCGCGGCCAGGGAGATCCCGGGCAGTGCCGCCCCGGCGCGGGCCTGCCGGACCGCCTCGGAGAAGTCGAACGATACGGCGAGGCGTGCCAGGGCGAGGCGTATGCCCGCCTCGTCCTCGGGCGCGAGAGCGCCGGCCGCCAGGGCGGAGGCTCCCAGCTCCCACGCCTCGGCGGCCCGGCCCGTCTGCCAGAGCAGCGGGATCGTCTCGGCGATGACCCGCGGCCGCTCCGGGGCGTCCGCCGCGGTGAGTTCCAGGGCCTTGAGACTGCGTTCCGCAGCCGGTCCGGGAGCGGTGGCCGCGAGTTCCGCCGCAGCGGTGCGCAGCCGGCCGGACTCCGCGGCGTCTCCCGGGCCCGCTGTCCCCGCCGACGGCCCGGGACGGTCGGCGGGGGAGGCCGCGCTGCCCGGCGGCAGCCCGGCGACCTGACGGCGAAGGGCCTGACGCAGGGGCAGGGGGAGGCCGGCTTCGACCGCCTCGCGGATCAGGTCGTGGCGGAAGGCGAGGCGGTCGCCGCTCTCTGCGAGCAGATCGGCGTCGAGGGATTCCCGTACCGCTGTGATGAGCGCCGCCGAGGACCTGCCGAGCAGTTCGGCCAGCAGCGCGACGGTGACCGGGCCGCCCACGGCGGCCGCCGTCTGCACCAGCTCCCGTGCCTCACCGGACAGCTGGTCGAGGCGGCGCACGACAGAGGGGAGTTCCCGTGGGGCGGGGGGTCCGGCCGGCAGCCCGGCCGTGCCGTTCTCGATCGTCACCGCCTCCTCGCGCAGCGAGCCGAGGAGCTCGACCAGCAGCTGTGGCACCCCCTCGGCGCGGCGGGCGAGACGCAGGACGTCCGGGTCGGGAGGGGCGCCCAGGACGTCCTCGGTGATCCGTGCGACCGCCCGGTCCCCCAGCGCTCCGAGGACCAGCTCGTGCGCGCCCGCCTGACGGATCCTGTCCAGGGTCGTGCGCACCCCCGGCGGCACGTTGCCGCCGCGCACGGCGACCAGCCACAGGATCGGGTGCGACGAGAGTCCCGCCGCGAGGGTGTGGAAGGTGAGCAGGGTCAGGTCGTCGCACCACTGGAGGTCGTCGAGGACGACGAGCAGGGGTCCCCTGCGAGCCGCCGCCCGCAGGCGGTCCGCCATCTCCTGAAGCAGCCAGAACCGCTGGCCGGGTGTCGTGGCGAGGTCCCGCAGACGTTCAGCGCCCGACAGCGGTTCCTCGCCGTCGAGTACGCCTTCGAGGAGCGGGCCGAGCGGCACGAACTGTTCGTCGGGGTCCGCCGCCCCCTCGGACACCCGCGTCCCGCGCCGCCTCGCGGCCGTCGCGGCCTCCGCGAGGATCCTGGACCTGCCGATGCCGGCGGGGCCCTCGACACGGACGATCCCGCCTTCGCCCCGGTCGAGCGCGTCGAGCCGCGCCTCGATGAAGGCCAGTTCGGTCTCCCTGCCACGGAGGGGTATCCGTGGGCCGTCGAGCTCCTCGCGCACGGTCCTTGTGGTCACCCGGTTCACGCTCATTCCGACGGCCTGGGCCGCACGGGACGGGCTCGGTCCTCGTGCGGTACGGCGGAACAGTATGAACCATGTGAACCACCCCGCCGTCGCCCGGCCCGGGGCCCCTCAGTCGAAGCGCAGGTCGGCGAGTTGCCGTTCGAGGGCCGTGACGTCGTCCTCGGGCCCTTCCGCGACCGGGCGCGCCGCCATGAGCGCGGCGAGTTCGGCGCCCGCGCGGCGGACACGGCCGGGCAGGCCGTCGGTGTACGCGTCTCCACCCGAGCCCCAGTCCTCGGAGGCCGCGAACACGGCGGTGGGGACGACGACGGCGCGGAGGTGGGCGAAGAGCGGGCGCACGGCGTGCTCCAGGACCAGGGAGTGGCGGGCGGTACCGCCCGTCGCCGCGATCAGGGCCGGCTTCCCGGTGAGGGCATCCGGATCGATGACGTCGAAGAAGGACTTGAAGAGACCGCTGTAGGAGGCCGCGAACACGGGAGTCACGACGATCAGACCGTCGGCCGCCGTCACCGCGTCGATCGCGGAGCCCAGTCGTGGCGGTGGGAACCCGGTCACGAGGTGGTTGGCGATGTCGCCGGCCAGTTCGCGCAGCTCCACGACGCCGGTCGACGGCGCCCGCCCCCGGGCGGCGAGTTCGTCGCGGGCCGATTCGGCCAGCCGGTCCGCGAGCAGGCGGGTGGAGGAGGGGGTGCTCAGCCCCGCGGAGACGACGGTCAGCTTCACGCGGCGGACACCTCCCGGACGGCTCGCAGGGACGGGTGCGTGGGGGCGTCCGGCACGTCGGCCGGACGTCCCTTCGCGAACTCCCGCCGCAGCACGGGCACGACCTCCTCGCCGAGGATGTCGAGCTGTTCCAGGACGGTCTTCAGGGGAAGGCCCGCGTGGTCCATCAGGAACAGCTGGCGCTGGTAGTCGCCGACGGTCTCCCGGAAGGACAGGGTCCGCTCGATGACCTGCTGGGGAGAGCCCACCGTCAGCGGGGTCTGCTCGGTGAAGTCCTCCAGCGACGGGCCGTGGCCGTACACCGGCGCGTTGTCGAAGTAGGGCCGGAACTCCCGCACGGCGTCCTGGGAGTTCTTGCGCATGAAGACCTGGCCGCCCAGGCCGACGACGGCGTCCTCGGGCCGGCCGTGACCGTGGTGCGCGAACCGGCGCCGGTAGAGCAGCACCATGCGCCGGGTGTGGTCGGCGGGCCAGAAGATGTTGTTGTGGAAGAAGCCGTCGCCGTAGAAGGCGGCCTGCTCCGCGATCTCGGGGGACCTGATGGATCCGTGCCAGACGAAGGGCGGGACGCCGTCCAGGGGCCGCGGTGTCGAGGTGAAGGCCTGGAGCGGCGTACGGAACGTGCCCTCCCAGTCCACGACGTCCTCGCGCCACAGCCGGCGCAACAGCGCGTAGTTCTCCTTGGCGAGGTTGACGCCCTGGCGGATGTCCTGGCCGAACCACGGGTACACGGGACCGGTGTTGCCACGGCCCAGCATGAGGTCGACCCGGCCGTCGGCCAGGTGCTGGAGCATCGCGTAGTCCTCGGCGATCTTCACCGGGTCGTTGGTGGTGATCAGCGTCGTGGACGTGGAAAGGATCAGCTTCTGCGTGCGTGCCGCGATGTAGCCGAGCAGGGTGGTCGGCGACGACGGCACGAACGGCGGGTTGTGGTGCTCGCCGGTCGCGAAGACGTCCAGGCCGACCTCCTCGGCCTTGAGCGCGATGGCGACCATCGCCTTGATGCGCTCGTGTTCGGTCGGCGTGCGACCGTCGGTGGGGTCGGGGGTGACGTCCCCGACGGTGAAGATGCCGAACTGCATGGGTGTCTGCTCTCCTGGGTTCGTCCGGTTCCCGCGCCGGGAACCGGGGGGGGGGACGCCGGGGGCTCCTCCGGCGTCACCCGGCGGGTCGACAGGGCTTCGTCACTTCGCCAGGAAGGTGAGGAGGGCCGTGTTGACCTCCTCGGCGTGGGTCCACAGCAGACCGTGCGGGGCGCCCTCGATCTCGACGTAGTCGGCGGACGGAAGCGCCGTGTGGAAGGGGCGCGCGGTGCCCTCGGCCGGCAGGATGCGGTCGGCGGTGCCGTGCAGGATCAGGGCCGGCACGTCGACGGCGGGGATGTCGGCGCGGAAGTCGGTGTACCAGGTCGCCGGCGCGGCGGACGCGGCGAAGGAGCCGCCGCGGGCCGCGGTGTTCCAGCTGTTGCGGACGGCCTCCTCGCTGATGCGGGTGCCCAGGTTCTCGTCGAGGTTGTAGAAGTCGTTGAAGAAGGCCGTGTAGTAGGCGTACCGGTCGGCCTTGACGGCGGCGACGACGCCGTCGAAGAACTCCTTCGGGGCGACGCCGTCCGGGTTGTCGTCGCTCTTGAGCAGGCAGGGTTCCAGCGAGGCCAGGAAGGCGACCTTGGCGACCCGGCCGGAGCCGTACGTGGAGACGTAGCGGGCGACCTCGCCGGTGCCCATGGAGAAGCCGACGAGGACGGCGTCCGTCAGGTCGAGGGTCTCCATCACGGTGTTCAGGTCGGCGGCGAAGGTGTCGTAGTCGTAGCCGGTGGTCGGCTGCGAGGAGTGCCCGAAGCCGCGGCGGTCGTACGTGATCACGCGGTGGCCGGCGTCCAGCAGAGCGGCGCTCTGGCGCTCCCAGGAACGGCCGTCGAGCGGGAAGCCGTGGATGAGGACGACGGGCTGCCCGGCTCCCTGGTCCTCGAAGTACAGCTCGACGGGGTTGGTGTTCTCCTGGCCCACGGTGATGTACGGCATGGGGATGCTTCCTCGATTCGGGTCGACTGGTCCGCGCGTCGAAGCGGCGCGGTACGCCCGTCACGCTAGGACCGGTCCCGCACCTCCTGTTGACGTACCGCGCACCGCCCCTTGCACGGGGGCGCAGCGTCGCTCAGCCGCCGGTGGCTGTTGTTCCGGCGTCGTCCTCCGCGAGGACGATCCGGGCCAGGTGGACCCGCGAGCGCACCGCGAGCTTGCGGAAGATCGACGCCAGATGGGTGTTGACCGTGTGCGGGGAGACGACGAGGGCCTCCGCGGCCGACCGGTTGGTGTGACCCGCGGCGATCAACCGGGCCACCTTGCGTTCCGAGGCCGTGAGCGCGTCCCAGCCCTGGTCGGCGCGTGGCCGCAGGTGTCCGGTGCGCCGGCCGGGGCGGCTCGTGGCCCGTTCCAGTTCGGCCTGGACCCGGTCGGCCTCGGCGTCGGCCCCCGCCCGGGCGTAGATGTCGTACGCCCTGGTCAGGGCAGGTGTCGCAGCGGCGTCGCCCAAGGTCAGCAGCGCGCGCCCGAGGTCGGCGGACGCGGCGGCGAGAGGCAGCGGCCGGGGGCCGGTGAGGAGGATGCGGACCGCCCGCTCCAGGAGTCCGTGGTCGGCGTTCACCAGGGCGGCCGCGTGGGAGGCCGTCCCCTGGGCGGTCGGCACGGCGGGGTTGCGGATGGCGTGTTCGGCGGCCTGGGCCGCGAGGTCCTCGGCCAGCTTCCGGTCCCCGCCGCGCAGGGCGATCCGCACGGCCTGGACGACATGGGGGCGCAGGAGCCGCCACCGGAGGAAGGGGTGGGCCCTCTGCACGGACCGGACCAGTTCGGCCGCCGCCGCGTGGTCGCCGTCGGAGTCGGCGACGACGGCCTCGAAGTACTGGTGCGTTGCGTGGTTGCCCGTGTTCGGCCGGTCGGCCACGGTCGCCCTCACGACGTCCAGGTGTTCCCGCGCGGCTTCGCGGTCGCCGCGCAGCATCGCGAGGAGACCGCGGTTGACGCGGATGTTGACCAGGTTGCCGGGCACGTGGAGGTCCGCTTCGAGCCGCTCGGCGGTGACGAAGTCGGCGTCCGCGTCGTCGAGCCGGCCGAGTCCCGTGTTCAGGGTCGCCTGGGCCCAGATCAGCATCGCGGGGCGCAGGGGAGCGTCGCCCGCCGTCCGCAGCAGCCGCCGTACGGTGTCGAAGTCGTCGATGTGGATCCGGGCGACGGCCTCCTCGGGGAGGAAGGCCGTGTCGAACACGCTCAGGACCGTGTGGTGTTCGACGGCGGCCGCGCAGTCACCGGCGTTGAGCGCGATCTCGCCGAGGCCCCACAGCGCGAGGACGCGGGCCTCCCGGTCACCGGCCCGCTCCGCCTCGGCGAGTGCCCGTTCGCCGGTCTCGCGGGCGGCCCCGAGGTCGCTCCCGCGGGACCGGGCCAGGGCCTGCCGGGCGGTGAGCCGGGCGCGGATCGCCGGGTCGGTGACGGCTGCCAGCGCTGCCGTCGAGCGGCGGGTCAGCTCGTGGACGTCGTCGAGGTGCCACAGGGTGTCGCCGAGTACGGACTGCAGACGGGCGAAGACGTCCAGGGGCGGCTGCCGGGCGAGCAGCGCGTCACCGGTGGCCCGTGCCTGGGTGTACCGGCCCGCGCGGGTCAGCGCGACGATGGCCCGTTCTCCCACGTCGAACACCATGGGCGCGTGGGCCGGTACGAGTTCCAGGGCGCGTACGGCCAGGTCGGCGGCGAGGTCGGGCATCACGGCGATCACGTCCTGGGCGGCCGTGCCGAGCAGCCCGACCGCCTCCAGGTCGCCGGGTTCGGCGCTCTTCAGCAGATGCGGGATCGCGTCGCCGGAGCTGCGGCCCGCCGCGACGAGCCGGCTCGCGGCCTCCCGGTGCAGCGCCCGGCGTACGGAGGGGGCGAGGTCGGCGTACACGGCCTGGCGGAGCAGGTCGTGGCGGAACAGGAGGCGTTCGCCGTCGTCGTGGAGGAGGGCGGCGGCGATCGCCTCGTCCACTTCGGCGCTGAGTCCGGAGGCGGGCCGGCCGCACAGGGCGGCGGCGTCCGCGAGCGAGAACGCGCGGCCGAGTACCGAGCCGATCCGCAGGAAGTGGAGGGTGTCCGGCCGGAGGTCGGCCAGTCGGCCGCGTACGCCGAGGACCAGCCGCTCGGGCGGTTCCGGCCGGTCCGCGCCCGACGCCGCGATGCCCGAGAGCATCTCGGCCGCGAGGAAGGGATTGCCTCCGGCCCCGTCGAGGAGCTCCTCGACCCGCGCCGGCAGGTCCACGCCGAGGATGTCGCGTGCCAGCTCGGCCAGGGCCGTCCCGGACAGCGGCCGCAGGGGGAGGGTCGTCGTCCGCGGCCCGTGCGCGTACGGTTCGGAATCGTTCCTGCCCGCGAGCAGCCAGAGGACCGGGGAGCCGAGCAGCCGTGCCGGCATGACGCTCAGGGCGAACCGGCTGAGCGGGTCGGCACATTGGACGTCGTCGACCGCGATCAGTACGGGCGTGCCCGCCGAGCGCTCCTCGATCAGCTGGGCCAGCCGTTCGACGAGCCAGATGCGCTGGTCGTGGTGGCCGGCGAGGTCCGCGAAGTCCGTACGGGCCAGCAGCGGCGGGTCACCGTGCAGGAGGCCCGAGGCCAGTGAGGCGAGCGGTGCCAGCTCGTGCAGTTCCTCGGCGCGTCCATGGCTGACGAGGAATCCGTGGGCCCGAGCGATCGAGACGGTCTCCTGCAGCAGTACGGTCTTCCCGATCCCGGGCTCGCCCAGGAGGAGCGCGACCGCTCCTCCCTCGCCGTCGCGCACCGCCTCGACCAGGGCGCGCAGCCGCTCCAGCTCGGCTTCGCGGCCCCTCAGCCCGGGACGGCTCGGCCCCGCGTTCCGGCGCGCCGCCACGCGTTCTCCCCCGGGCCGGTCGGGGCTCATCCCTTGACCGATCCGGCGAGCAGTCCCCGTGCGAAGTGCCGCCGGAGGGAGAGGAAGACGAGCAGCGGGACGAACGCCGCCACGAAGGCGCCCGCGGTGAGCCGCTGCCACTCGTTGCCGTACGTCCCGGCCATGCTCGCCAGTCTGACCGTCATCGGCGCGGTCTCGGCCGTTCCGCCCGAGAGCGTCAGTGCCACGAGGAGGTCGTTCCACACCCAGATGAACTGGATGATGGCGAAGGTGACCAGGGCCGGGCGGGTCAGGGGCAGCACGATCCGGAGGAGCAGGGTCCCGTGCGAGGCGCCGTCGACGCGGGCGGCCTCGATCAGGTCCCGGGGCAGCCCTGCCAGGAAGTTGTGCAGCAGGAACACCGCGAACGGCAGGGCGAAGACCGTGTGGGCGAACCAGACCTGGCCGAACCGCGCGGGACCGGTGAGGTGCCACGCGGGCAGGAACAGCCAGCCCTGGGAGAAGAGCCTCAGGAGGGGGACGAGTGCCATCTGGAGCGGCACGACCTGGAGCGCGAAGATACCGACGACGAGGGCGTCCCGTCCCCTGAAGTCGATCCAGGCCAGGGCGTACGCCGCGAAGAAGGCCAGGACGAGCGGGAACAGCACCGAGGGAAGGGTGATGACGACGGAGTTGACGAAGTACTCCGCGAGCCGCCCCGATCCGTTCCCGCCGCCGGACAGCACCTCGCCGTAGTTGTCGAGCGTGAGGCGCGGCGCGGCGAACAGGGTCCACCAGCCCGTCGTCTTGATCTCCTCCTCGGGGCGGAAGGAGGAGAGCAGGAGACCGAGGGTCGGTGTGGTCCAGAGGACCGCGATCACCACGGCGACCGACGTGAGGGCGCGGGAGGCCAGGCGCTCCCGGACGCCGTTCACCCCGCCCTCCGCCGCGCCCGGACCTGGTGGGCGACGAAGGGGGTGACGAGGACGAAGAGGAGGACGGCGAGCGCCGCACCGCGGCCCGTCTCGCCGTAGCGGAAGGCCTGGTCGTACATCTCGTGGGCGATGACGCCCGTGTCGAACTGTCCACCGGTCATGGTCTTGACGATGTCGAAGGCCTTGAAGGTGCCGATCGCCTGGGCGAGGACCACGACGAGCAGCGTGGGCCTGATCGACGGCATGGTGATCAGCCAGAAGACCTGCCGGGGGGAGGCGCCGTCGAGTCGGGCCGCCTCGGTCAGCTCACCGGGAACGGCCCTGATCGCGCCGGCCAGCAGGACGGCCGCGAAGCCCGCCTGTGTCCACACCATCGCCACGATGAGGAACAGGACGTTCCAGGGAGAGTCGGCGAGCCATTGCCGCGGTTCGCCGCCGAAGGCGACGACGAGCTGGTTCAGCAGCCCGATCTGTCCGCCCTCCGCGGGACGGTAGGCATAGACGAACTTCCAGACGACACCCGCGCCGACGGAGGAGATCGCCATCGGCATCAGGACGAGGGACAGCGCGAACGCTCTGAAACGCGACCGTACGACGGCCGCCGCGTAGAGGAGACCGACCGCGGTCGCCGTCAGCGGCACGAGCACCACCCACGCCAGGGTGTTGCGCAGCGCCACCAGCGCCCGGGGGTCGGTGACCATCCACGCGTAGTTGTCGAACCCGGCCCACCCGTCTCCCCCGCTGTCGGTGAACGACAGCACCAGGGTGCGCAGACCGGGCAGGAGGAGACCGATGGTGAGCAGCAGCAGCGCGGGGGCCAGCAGGAGCAGGGCCGCGGCCCTGCTCCGTAGCGGCCCCCGGTGCAGCGCCAGCAGGATCAGGGAGACCACCGCCGCGAAGGCGGCGACGCCCTGGAGCAGGTACAGCAGCTTGGGCTGCTGGGCGACGGCGTCGAACGACATCAGTGGCTGGGCCAGGACCGTTCGATGGAGTCGGCGACCTGCCGGGAGCTCGCGCCGCCGATCCAGTCGACGGCTCCCTTCCAGAACGTCCCGGCGCCGACCGACGCCGGCATCAGGTCCGAACCGTCGAACCTGAGCTCCGTCCTGGGATCCTGGAGCAGCTGGATCGAGAGCCTGTCGACCGGGGTCGCGGCGTTCGCCGGGTCCACGCCCCTGTTCGCCGAGACGAACGGGCCCTTCTTCATGCGCGCGTTCGCGAAGTCCGCCGAGGCCAGATACTCCTGGAACGCCCGTACCTCGGGGCGGTCGGCGAACGCCGCGGTGAACACGCCGCCGCCCAGTACGGGGTGGTCGGCCGCGTCGTCCCCCGGCAGGAGGAAGGCGTAGACGTCCTGGTCCGGTCCGATCCGGGTGCCCTTCGGCCACAGACCGGCATAGAACGAGGCCTGGCGGTGCATCGCGCAGTCGCCGTTGAGGACCGGAGTGCCGGCCTCCTGGAAGGAGACCGACGCCATCGACCGGGCGGGACCGAAACCGCCGTTGGCGTAGCGGTCGTTCTTGAGGATGGACCCCACGGTGTCCATGGCCTCGATCACGCGCGGATCGTTGAACGGGATCTTGTGGGCGACCCACTGGTCGTAGACGTCCGCGCCTTGCCGGCGCAGCAGGACGTCCTCGATCCAGTCCGTCACGGGCCAGCCGGTCGCCTCGGCGGACTCGATGCCCGCGCACCACGGCTTGACGCCCGACGCCGCGACCTTCTCCGTCACGGCCATCAGCTCGGACCATGTGCGGGGAACGCTCAGTCCCCTGTCGCGGAAGAACTTCGGGCTGTACCAGACGAACGATTTCACGTTCGCGACCAGTGGCGTGCCGTAGAGGGTGCCGTTCACGGTCGCGTAGCTGTTCCAGTCAGCCGACCAGCCCTGCTTCGCGAGGGCCGCGACCCCGGGGCTCGCGGGCTTGAGCTCCCCTGCCCGCGCGAAGCGTTCCAGGAGGCCGGGCTGGGGGAAGAACGCCACGTCAGGCGCATTCCCGCCGTCGACCCGGAGCTGTATCTGGGCCTCGAACTCCCCGTCCCCCTCGTACTGGACGTCGATTCCCGTGCAGTGCGCGAAGTCCGCCCAGGTCTCTTCGAACAGGTCGGCCTCCCGGTCCCGGTTCTCCGCGTAGACGGTGACCTTGGTACCGGAGTGCTTGCCGTACCGGGCGTACTGCCCGCAGTCCGCGGTGGCGTGCGAGGGCGACGCGCCGTCCTGCGGAACACCACAGGCGGTGGCAAGGGCGGCGAGGGCGATGACGGCGAGCGCGTGCCTCGCGCCGAACCTCATGGGTGTATCTCCTCCGATCGCCCGCCGAAGGGTTCTCGGGGGCGATCAGAAGCTACCAGCGCTCGAACAACATCGACTAATCGTTCGAACCTAAACGATCAGGTCAGGGGGCGGTGGACCGGATCGCGTCCTGGATCAGCTCCACCACGGCCTTGGGCTGGGCAAGCATGACCAGGTGGGAGGAGTCGACCTCGACGGTGGTCATGCCGGCGCGCTCGTAGCCGTAGCGCTCCACATCGGGGTTGATCGTGCGGTCGCAGGAGGCGACCAGGCCCCACGAAGGCTTGGTCTTCCACGCGGCGACCGGTGCCGCCTCCGTGAAGGCCCGGGCCGCCAGGGGGCGCTGGGAGACGGCGAGCACCGCGGCGAGTGCGGGGTCGACGTCCGCGGCGAACAGGGCGGGGAACCGGTCGACCGCCACCGAGACGTCAGTGCCGCTCTCGGTGGAGCCGGCCACCGGGAACGGGGTGTAGACGAGCGCGTCGGCGAGGCCGGAGTCGGGGAAGCGGCCTTGCAGTTCGCCCAGGCTCTCGCCCTCCTCCAGCGCGTATCCCGCGAGGTACACCAGTGCGCGGACGTTGTCCTCCGTTCCGGCGAGGGTGATCACGGCGCCGCCGTAGGAGTGCCCCACCAGGATCACGGGGCCATCGACGCCGCGGATCACGGAGGCGATGTACGCGGCGTCCTCGACGAGGCTGCGGTTGGGCACCGCGGGGGCCACCACGTCCAGGCCGACGGCGGTCAGTTCGGGGATGACGCGGGCGAAGCTGGACGCGTCGGCGAAGGCGCCGTGGACCAGGACGACGGTGGGGCGGGCGTGTCGGGGCATGGGAGAACTCCGTGGATCGTGACGCGGGATGGGATGGGGTGGGGTGGGGTGGGAGATGCTGGAGGTGGATGCCTGGTGCTTCACAGGCCGAAGCGGGCACGCCCCGCCTCGGGCACCAGGCCGGCGTATTGCGGGTGCTTGCCGATCCAGCCCCGGATGAAGGGGCAGTACGGCAGGACGCGCAGCCCTCGGGCCCGCGCGTCGTCAAGGGCCCCGCGGGCGAGCAGGCCGCCCAGGCCCCGGCCGGCGAACCGGCCGTCGATCTCGGTGTGGAGGAAGGCGATCTCGCCCTCCGAGAGGTGGTACTCGGCGAAGCCCGCCGTCTCGGTACCGTCGTCGCCGACGAGGATCTCGTACCGGGACTTCTCGGGCCGGTCCGTCACCTGCGGTTCCATGGGTGCTCCTGTGCGGTCGCGGTCGTGGTCGTGGTGTGACGTGGTGGTGGATTCGGTCAGAGCGTGCGGCGCACGCCCGCCTGGCGTTCCAGGTTGCGGAGCTGGACGCCCAGGTCCCCCTCCACGGCGAGGTGGGCGGGGCCGCTGCGGCCGATGGGCAGGACCTGCTCGCTGCGCATGTCCTCCAGCATCAGGGCGAACGCCGTGTACATCGCGACGAGCGCCACCACGAGCCCGAGCGCACCGGACGTGCGGGTCAGCCATTCCGCGCCGGTGATGCCCGCGAGGCCGGTGGCCGCCCAGCGGGGCAGGGAGACCGCGAGCACGAACCACAGCGCGCGCTTGGGCCGGGTCACGGCGGTCATCAGCGCCCCGAAGCACAGGAGCGCCAGGTTGAACACGCCGAGGACCTGGAGGCCGTCGGCCGCGCCGCTGAGCATGACGAGCGAGTAGGGCAGCCAGCTGCCGGCGAACACCGCCATCAGCGTCGCCGCGATCACGTCACGGGCACCGAAGGCCAGGATGCTCACCAGGAGTTGGAGGACGAAGGCCGGCAGCACGGTGAAGGCGACGGCGGGGCGGGCCGCCTCGTCGAAGAGCCCGAGCTGGAGGCAGCCCGTCATCACGGAAGCGATGGCTATCGTGAAGAAGCCGAGCGGCATGGGTGAGGCGATGGGACGCAGGTTGATCCGCGTCATCGACCGGAGGTCCGGCTCGAAACGGCGTTCCGGGGGAGCGTCCGGCGGGGTCGCCGGGGTGTCGCCGCCGTCGGCGACGGGGGAGGCTGCGTTCATCGGGTGGAGCTCTCTTTCAGTGATCGAAGCAGGGGTCGACGAGGGACGGCGTCGTCTCGGGAACGGAGCCGCGCGCGACGCGCCAGCGGCGGTGCTGCTCGGACTCGGCGACGGCCTCGGCCACGCGTGACGCCTGGTGGGCGCCCCCCTGGCCCCGCTGGCCTCCCCGGCCCCCCTGGCCCTCTCGGCCCTCCCGGCCCGACTGGTAGCCGCCGAAATGGGCCACCGGGCTCCACTCGGGGGTCACCGGCGGAACCGTCTCGTCGAGACCCTCGTACTCCGCGGTCGCGTAGACGATGCGGCCGCCGACGACGGTGAGGACGGACTCGATGCCGGGAATGACGTCCTCGGGCACGGTGAGGAAGTCGTCGGAGAGGATGGCGAGGTCGCCGTACGAGCCTTCTCGCAGGGTTCCCTTGACGTCCTGCTCGCCGGTGAGCCGGGCACCCCCACGGGTATAGAGGTCGAGGGCGGTCTCGCGGTCGAGCRGGTTCCCGGCCGGATAGAGCGCGGTGCCTCCGACGGTGCGCCCGGTCACGAGCCAGTGCAGTGCGACCCACGGGTTGTACGAGGAGACGCGGGTGGCGTCGGTTCCGGCTGCGACGGTCAGGCCGCGGTCGAGCATGGCCCGGACCGGAGGCGTGTGGGCGGCGGCCTCGGCGCCGTAGCGGTCGAGGAACGCGGCGCCCTGGAAGGACATCCGGTTCTGGACCGAGACGGCGCCGCCGAGGGCGGCGATCCGGTCGAGGCTGCCGGCCGAGACGGTCTCCGCGTGGTCGAAGAGCCAGCGGTTGCCGCCGGGGAACAGTCCCTCCGCGGCGAGTTTCTCGAAGACGGCCAGATCGCGGCGGATGGTCTCGTCGTAGGTCGCGTGGAGCCTAAAGCCCCAGCCGTTCTCCAGGAGGAGCCGGACGGCGCTCTCGAACTCGCCCTCGTAGCCCGCGGCGAGCTCGGGCCGGGGCTCGGAGAAGTTCTCGAAGTCAGCGGCCGCCCAGGTCAGGTTCTCGCCCGCGCCGTTCAGCCGGAGCCACTCGTCCCCGTCCCCGGGCTTGACCATCTCGGTCCAGCGCCTCAGGTCGGCGAGCTCCTGCCCGGCCGTCTGCGGGAAGAGGTGGTAGGCGATCCGGAGGGTCAGCTCCCCCGACCTGGCGAGGTCGGCGACCGTGGCGTAGTTGTCGGGGAAGTTCTGGAACCCGCCGGCGGCGTCGACCGCGGACGTCAGTCCGAAGCGGTTCAGTTCGCGCAGGAAGTGACGGGTCGATGTCCGCTTGTCGTCCTCGTCGAGAGCCGGCGCCTTGGCCAGGGTCGAGTACAGGACGAGAGCGCTCGGCGCGGCGAGGAGAACGCCGTTGGGTTCGCCGTCCCGGCCCCGTACGATCTGCCCGCCGCGGGGATCCGGGGTGTCACGGGTGAATCCGGCTGCCCGCACCGCGGCCCGGTTCATCAGGGCCGACTGGTACAGGTGCAGGACGAAGACGGGGGTGTCGGGGGCGGCGGCGTTCAGCTCGGCGACGGTCGGCATCCTGCGCTCGGCGAACTGCTCGGCGGTCCAGCCGCCCACCACCCGGATCCACTGCCCCTTGGGGGTGCGGCCGGCCTGCTCGCGCAGCATCGCCAAGGCGTGCCGGAGGCTTCGTACGCCGTCCCAGCGCAGCTCCAGGACGTAGTTCAGGCCGCCCCGGATGACATGCAGGTGCGAGTCGTTCAGGCCGGGGATCACCCGGCGGCCCAGGGCGTCGACGACCCTCGTTCCCGGCCCGACGAGGTGGGCGAGGCCGTGGTCGTCACCGAGGGCCGCGACCCGGCCGTCGCGGATGGCGACGGCGCGGGCCTCGGGGCGGGCGGGGTCGCCGGTGAACACCTTGGCGTTGCGGACGAGGAGGTCGGCGTGCCCGTGTTCCCGTCGCGGGGCGGGGACGAGGCCCGCCACCGGCATACTCGTCGACGGCCCGGTCATGCGAGGGCCTTGCGCAGGGTGTCGGTGGCGAGATGGAGGGCGAGCTCCGCGGCCCGCGTCTCGCGCAGCGCGTTCAGCATGACGAAGTCGTGGATGGTCCCCTGGACGCGCAGCGCGGTGACGGGGACTCCGGCGGCGCGGAGCTTCGCCGCGTACGCCTCGCCCTCGTCGCGCAGGACGTCGGCCTCGGCGGTGATGACCAGGGCCGGCGGCAGGCCGGTGAGCTGCTCGGTGGAGGCGCGCAGCGGGGAGGCGGTGATCTGGGCGCGCTCGGCCTCGTCGGTCGTGTACTGGTCCCAGAACCACTTCATGGCGTCGCGGCGCAGGAAATAGCCCTCGGCGAAATCGTGGTAAGAGCCGGTGTCGAAACTCGCGTCCGTGACCGGGTAGAAGAGGACCTGCTGGACGAGCGTGACGTCGCCGCGCTGCTTGGCCATGAGGGTGAGGGCGGCGCTCATGTTGCCGCCGACGGAGTCGCCGGCGACGGCGATCCGCGTGCCGTCGAGGTCCTTGTGGTGGCCCTCACGAGCGATCCACTGAGCGACGCCGTAGTTCTGCTCGATCGCGACGGGATAGCGCGCCCCGGGCGAGAGGTCGTACTCGGGGAACACCACGGCCGCCCCCGTGCCGACGGCGAGTTCGCGGACGAGCCGGTCGTGGGTGTGGGCGTTGCCGAAGACCCAGCCGGCGCCGTGGATGTAGAGGATGACGGGGAGCGGGCCGGTGGCGTGGCGGGGGCGGACGATCCGGGCGCGGACGTCGCCGGTGGGCCCGCCGTGAACGGTGATCCACTCCTCGTCGACGTCGGGCAGGGGAACGCCCTCGCCGCTCTGGACGCCGTCCACGGCCTTACGGCCTTCGGCGACGGGGATCTCGTAGAGGTACGGCGGCCGGGCGGTGGCGTCGGCGAAGGCCTGGGCGGCGGGTTCGAGGACGGGACGGTTCTTCATGAGGGGTCCTCCTTCTGGGGATGTACGGGACGGGGTGGGTCGGGGCTCAGCGGGTCGCCCGTGCGGCGTCGAGGATCACGTCGGTGACCACGGCCGGACGGGAGACGGCCACGGCGTGCGACGCGTCCACTTCGGTGATGTGCGAGCCGGCTCGCCGGGCCATCCACCGTTCGGCGGCCGGCGGGATGTTCTTGTCGGCGGTGGCGATCAGCGACCAGGACGGGATCGTCTTCCAGGCCGCTTCCCCGGCCTTCTCCTCCAGCGCGGCGGTGGCGACCGGGCGCTGGGTCGCGGCCATGACGGCCGCTTCGGCGGCGGGGACGTCGGCGGCGAACTGCCGGTGGAATGTGGCCCGTTCGATGACGAGTTCGGTACCGGTGCCACCGCCGGGCAGCGGGTACGACCGCGGGTTCACGGTGTCGCCGAGAGTGGAGCCCGGGAACTTGGCGGCGAGTTCAGCCGCGCTCTCGCCCTTGTCCGGGGTGAACGCGGCGATGTAGACGAGGGCCTTCACACGGCTGTTGCCCACCGCGGCGCCGCTGATGACGGCACCGCCGTAGGAGTGGCCGACCAGGACGACGGGTCCGTCGACGGCGGCCAGCACGCTGCGCAGGTACGCGGTGTCCGCGGCGAGGCCGCGCAGCGGGTTGGCGGGGGCCAGGACGGGGTGGCCGGCACGCTGCAGCCGCCTGATCGTGCCGCTCCAGCTGGAGGCGTCCGCGAACGCTCCGTGGACCAGGACGATCGTGGGCTGGGGACCGTGCCGGTCGGTGCCGGCGGCGGCCGGGAGGCTCGCGGGAGCGGCGGGAGCGGCGGGAGCGGCGGGAGCGGCGGGAGCGGCGGGAGCGGCGGGAGCGGCGCCCAGCAGCGCGGCCACCGTGGCCGGCAGGGCGAGGGCGAGGGTGCGCCTCGTGGGATGCATGAGGGTTCCTTTTCGGGTGGTGAAGCGTTCGGGCGGGCTCGGTCGGTCGGGGGTGGGCCGGTCGGAGGTGCGCCGGACGAGGGTGAGGGGGCGCGCCGGACGAGCGGACGGGACCTCGCCTCAGAGGCCGTACGCCTCCAGGAGCCGGAGCCAGACCTCGCTCACCGTCGGGAAGGCGGGCACGGCGTGCCACAGACGCTCCAGGGGGACCTCGCCCACGATGGCCACGGTGGCCGTGTGGACGAGTTCGGCCGCCATCGGGCCGGTGAGCGTGCAGCCGACGACGACCCGTCGGGTCTCGTCGACGACGAGCTTGGCGAGGCCGCGGTAGTCGTCCGCGTGGAGCGCGGCTCCCGCGACGTCGTCGATGCGGTACTCCACCGTGCGTACCGCGAGACCCGCTTCGCGCGCCGCGCGCTCCGTGAGACCGACGCTCGCGACTTCGGGACGGGTGAAGACGGCCTGCGGGACGGCGACGTGGTCGGCCTCCGCGCTCCACGGCTGTCGGCCGCCGGCGACGGCCGGGCGCCCCGCGGCCCGCTCGGCGATCGCCGCCGCGCAGGCGCGGGCCTGGTACTTGGCCATATGGGTCAGCGGCGCACGGTGATTCACGTCGCCGACGGCATAGAGCCATTCGCCCCCGGCCGTGGTGACCCGGCAGGTGTCGTCGACCGGGAGCCAGTCGCCCGCGGGCAGTCCGACGGCGTCCAGGCCGAGGTCCGCCGTGCGCGGGCGCCTGCCCACCGCGGCGAGGACCTCGTCGCAGACGAGGGCGGCGCCGTCGTCGGTGTCCACGGTCACCGTGCGGGTGTCGGCGTCACGTACGACCCGGACGGCCGACACCCCGAAACGGATCGTGACGCCCAGATCGCTCAGCCCCCGGGTGACCTCTTCGCCGGCACACGGCTCCCACCCGGTCAGCAGCGCCTGGTTGCGGACCAGCAGGGTGACGGAGGAACCGAGCGAGCGCCACGCGGTGGCCATCTCGCAGGCCACCACTCCCCCGCCGATGACGACGAGCCGCTCGGGCACCGCGTCGGCCGTGGTGGCCTGCCGGCTGGTCCACACACCGATCCGGTCGAGCCCTTCGACCGGCGGAAGGGCGGGTTCCGTGCCGGTGCAGACCACGACCGCGCGCCGGGCGCGCAGGGTACGGACCGTGCCGTCGGCCCCGGTCACCTCCACCCGGCGCTCGCCGGCGAGCCGTCCGTGCCCCCGTACGAGCGCGATGCCCGCACCGTCGAGCCAGTCGGCCTGGCCGGTGTCGTCGCCGCGCCCGGTGAAGCGGTCACGGCGGGCCAGGACGCGCGCCGGGTCGAGTGCCGCCGTGACCGCCTGCCGGGCACCGTCCACCGATCGGGCCGCCGCTCGGGCGGCGCCGGGTCGCAGCAGGGCCTTGCTCGGCACGCAGGCACGGTAGGAGCACTCGCCGCCGACCGCCTCGGCCTCGACGACGACGGCGGTCAGCCCCGACCGGACGGTCCGGCCGGCGACGACCTCTCCGGCCGGACCGCCACCGACCACGACGACGTCGTAGGTGTCCATCAGCCGTGCACCAGAGGGGTGTCCACGAGGTGCTCGGCCAGGAACCACACCTGCGCCTCGCCGGTACGGATGACATCCGAGACGAGGAGGTCGGCRCTGCCCTCGTCGCCCTCCCCGGAGAGCCGGGAGGCGGCGTCCCGGGCGTCGATCAGGATCCGCTCGTGCGCGTCGAGGAGCCTCGACAGCATGACGGGCACCGGCTCGACGCCGTCCGGCGGCCGGGGGATCGCGGTCAGCTCCGCGACGTGGCGAGGGTCCCCGACGGCGACGCCGCCGAGGCTCTGGACCCGCTCGGCCAGCGCGTCCACGATGGCCAGTTGGGCCTCGGCGTGCTTGTCCAGCATCAGGTGGAGCGAGTAGAAGGTCGCCCCGCGCATGAGCCAGTGGTGCTTCTTGTAGAGGGAGTACAGGATCTGCGTGTCGGCCAGGACGCGGTTCAGCCGCTGGCAGCCGTACATGCGCGTGTCGTGGCCGAGGCCGATCGGCAACTGCTTGAGCGTGCCGAACGCCTGGGTCTCGGCGCCCTTCTGGTGCAGAAGCGGCTGGCCGCCGCCGTGCGGGGTCGTGAGGGTGTCCATCGGGTGCTCCTGCTCGGGAGGGAGGGGGAAGGGCCCGGCCGCCCGGTGGGGGTACGCGGGCGGCCGGACCCGGTCTGCGCGGCTCGCGCGGTGCGCTCAGCGCTCAGCGCCTGCCGGGGGCGGCGGCGTGCGGCGCCGCCGGGGCCGGCCGGTGCAGGACGAGCCGGGTGAGGAGTCCGCTGCCCAGGCCGGCCACGAGCGCGAGGGCGGCCCACCACAGCGGGTAGGGCGTGAGGCCGAGGGCCGCGTCGAGGGACCAGGCGCCGGGGCCGGTGGCGGCGAGGGCGGCGGCGGTGCCGATGAGGACGAGTGGGTACTCGTACCCGTCGTTCTGCACCCAGAGCCCGTGACGCCATTTCACGGTGAGCGCGACCGTCATGACCCCGATGGCCCCGGTCGCGGCGAGCGGGGTCAGCAGGCCGACGGCGAGGAGCAGGCCCGATCCGATCTGACCGCCGCCCGCCGTCAGGGCGGTGAGGGCACCGCCGCGGAAGCCGTCGGCGCGGAACTCCTCGGTACCGCCCTCAAGTCCCTTGCCGCCCAGGTGCGAGCTGATCTTCTGCACACCGTGGCCGGC
Organism: Streptomyces sp. M-16; assembly: GCF_052114405.1. NCBI lineage: Bacteria > Bacillati > Actinomycetota > Actinomycetes > Kitasatosporales > Streptomycetaceae > Streptomyces > Streptomyces sp. M-16. The sequence continues at coordinate 142,639 of NZ_JBFRER010000007.1, forward strand.
GACGAGCAGTCCCACCAGCAGACGCAGGATCAGAATGCCGGTGTCCACAGGGGTCAGCCCGCCGCGTGCGCGCCGATGACGCTCTGCGCGTACACGACACCCAGGCCGTACGCACCCGCGTGGGCCTTGACGATGTCCATGACCGCGCCGTACGTGTCCTGGCGCGCCCAGTCGCGCTGCAGCTCCAGGAGGACCTGGACCCAGGTCACCGGGACCGCGCCGGCGGCGATCATCCGCTGCAGCGCGTGCTCGTGGGCGGCCGGGCTGACGCCTCCCGAGGCGTCGGTCACGACGTACACCTCGTACCCCTGCTCCAGCGCCGAGAGCGCGGGCAGCACCAGGCAGACCTCGGTCCACAGACCGGCCAGGATGATCTTCTTGCGCCCGGTCGCCTTGACCGCCGCCACGAGCGCCTCGTCCTCCCAGGCGTTCATGCTGGTGCGGTCGATGATCTCGTTCTTGGGGAACACCTCGGCGAGCTGCGGCAGCAGGGGACCGGAGAACGACTCGGCGGCTACCGTGGTCAGGACGGCCGGAACATCGAACGCCTTGGCCGCCTTGGCGAGACCAACGGTGCTGTTGATGATGGCGCCGCGGTCGCCGCTGCCGGTGCCGAAGAACATCTGCGGCTGGTGGTCGATGAAGAGCATGACCGCGTTGTCGGGCGTGAGAAGGTCCGCGCTGGGGGCAGCCTGCACCTTGTTGATGTCGAACATGAGGGGTCCTTTCGAAGCAATCGGTAGCGTGCCCGCCGCTTCCGCGGCCCGGCACTCCGTCACGCTACGAGCGACCCGACCGACCGCGTTGACCTCCTGCGCCCAGGAGTTGGCACGACAGCGCACAACCGGTCAAGGACGAAAGCCGCGCCGTGTCACCAGCCCGGACCCGGCATGGTCACGACGCCGGCGCCCCGAGGTGATCGCGCGGAGAACGGCTGGTGGCCCAGCTCGCTGACCACACCCGCCTGTGCCAACGCGGCGACTCGACGGGCCACTTCAACGGCCGCCGGCTGACGAGGCCCGCCATCCGAAGGGCGCTGGGCCGCCTGAAGGCTCGGACAGGGTTGCGGATCTTCGCTGACGGGCCCGTGGGCCTGCGGCTGATCCGTAATGCGCCCTCATCGGCCTTGCACGCACTGCTCGGATTGCCCGGGAGGCTCTCCCGCCTGCCCCGGCGTCGGGCTGCATGTGACGCGGCGGGGCGCCTGACCCGCCGACGAGAACGGGTGGCACGGCATGTGCTGTGCCACCCGCGGGTGGGAGGGGCCCAGTCGTCGGGCGAGGGCGGCGACGGTTCACCCGTCCCGGGGATGGCCGGGGCACAGGTGTGCCGGAGGGCGTGGAGGCGTCCTTGCGGGAGGCGGTCCCGCGCCGGCCTTCTCCCGTACGGGGATCACGCCTGCCTTCGCGAGGCCGGGCCGCGGGGTCAGTCGGACGGGTCGGGCGGTGTGCCCGCGGCGCGGCGGAATTCCTCGTTGAGGCGCTGGGCCTCTTCGAGCTGGTCCTCAAGGATGACGATGCGGCAGGCGGCCTCGACCTGCATGCCCTGGTCGACGAGTTCCCGGGCGCGGGCGGCGATGCGCAGCTGGTAGCGGGAGTAGCGGCGGTGGCCGCCCTCCGAGCGGAGCGGGGTGATCAGGCGGGCCTCGCCGACGGCACGGAGGAAGCCGGGGGTGGCACCGATCAGCTCGGCGGCCCTGCCCATCGTGTAGGCGGGGTAGTCGTCGTCGTCCAGCCGGCCGCCGAGCGAGTCGTCCTCTGTCATCTGCACCTCTTCTTGGGAGCGCGTCGAGGGGCCCTGGTGCCGTACGGCGCCAGGGCCCCGGGGGAAATTCAACACCATCTGCCGGCCATGGCGTGTTTCCTCCCGGGCGGGTGCTCGCGCTCGCGGACGCCAGGCACGGCGAAGGCCCCGACCGGCGTGCGCCGGTCGGGGCCTTCTGTGTCGTGACGCCGCTCAGACGGAGACGGGGCCGCCGAGCATCGCGGACGCCCGCGGGAGCGGGCTCAGGGCCACCCCGGGAGCCTCGGGCAGGCCGCGGACGGTGAAGCCGAGCTGGGTCATGGCCCGGATGACCTCGCCGGCGCTGAAGTCGCGGCGGTCCTGGCGGGTGATGACCTGCCCCACCTGCATGACGGGGTAGACGCGACGGCCGATGATCACCGATTGGCTCACGACGGTTTCGGGCTTGACGCCCTTCATCGATTCCAGCACTCCGGCCTTGGTGAGGTCGAACGGGAACCGGGCGATGACGCAGCGCATGATGCCTCACTCACGGGGAGAAGGGGGGAAGGGGAAGAGGAAGGGGGGAAGAGGGGTCTGGCCTGGGCGCGCCGGGGCTCTCGCTAGGCGGCGGCGTCGAACCTGCCCTGGTGCTGGCCGCCGCGGCGCGAGGCCTGCGAGGGGCGGCTGCGCCGGCCGCGCGAGGTGGCGCTGCGCTTGGGGCGCTCGCTCACCGGCGCCGTGATGACGACGGGGATGCCGGACGGGGTCCGGGCGCCGGTGATGCGCTGCAACTCGGCCTCACCGGAGCGGACCTGGGTGATCTGCGGGGTGATGCCGGCGGTGGCCATGAGGCGGGTCATGTCGCGGCGCTGGTTGGGGGTGACCAGGGTGACGACGCTGCCGGACTCGCCGGCGCGGGCGGTGCGTCCGCCGCGGTGGAGGTAGTCCTTGTGGTCGGTGGGCGGGTCGACGTTGACGACGAGGTCCAGGTTGTCGACGTGGATGCCGCGGGCGGCGACGTTGGTGGCCACCAGCACGGTCACGTGCCCGGTCTTGAACTGGGCCAGGGTCCGGGTCCGCTGGGGCTGGGACTTGCCGCCGTGCAGGGCCGCGGCGCGGACCCCGCTGTTGAGGAGGTCCTGGGTGAGGCGGTCCACGGCGTGCTTGGTGTCGAGGAACATGATCACGCGGCCGTCGCGGGCGGCGATCTCCGTCGTCGTGGCCTGCTTGTCCGCGCCGTGGACGTGCAGCACGTGGTGCTCCATCGTGGTCACCGCACCGGCCGAGGGGTCGACGGAGTGGACGACGGGGTCGTTCAGGTAGCGGCGCACGAGCAGGTCGACGTTGCGGTCGAGGGTCGCGGAGAACAGCATCCGCTGGCCGCCCGGGCGCACCTGGTCCAGCAGGGCGGTGACCTGCGGCATGAAGCCCATGTCGGCCATCTGGTCGGCCTCGTCGAGCACGGTGATGTCGACCTGGTCGAGCCGGCAGTCGCCGCGCTCGATGAGGTCCGCGAGGCGTCCGGGGGTCGCGACGACCACCTCGGCGCCACCGCGGAGCGCGCCGGCCTGCTTTCCGATCGACATGCCGCCGACGACCGTGGCCAGCCGCAGCTTCACGGAGCGGGCGTAGGGGGTGAGGGCGTCCGTCACCTGCTGGGCGAGCTCGCGGGTGGGGACGAGTACCAGGGCCAGCGGCTGGCGGGGCTCCGCCCGCCGTCCGGCGGTACGGGCGAGCAGCGCGAGGCCGAAGGCGAGGGTCTTGCCGGAGCCGGTGCGCCCGCGGCCGAGCGCGTCGCGCCCCGCGAGGGTGTTCGGCAGGGTCGCGGCCTGGATCGGGAACGGGACGCTCACGCCCTCCGCGCCGAGCGCGGCGAGCAGCGGGGCGGGCATGTCGAGCTCGGCGAACGCCTCTACGGCGGGCAGCGCGGGGGTGATCGTCCGGGGGAGGGCGAACTCGCCCTGTACGGCGGCGGCGGGCCGACGGCCGTAGCCGCCGGAGCGGCCCTGTCCTCCCGAGCGGGCCTGGCCACCGGAACGGGGCTGACCGCCGGAACGGCCGGTGGCCGCCGAGCCGAACCGGCTCCCGCCCGTGCGGGAGGAGGAGGCGGAGGAGCGGTTGTTCGTGCGTGTACGGTTCATGCGGAACCTTCCTCGAATGCGGCGCATATCAAGGAATTCCCGCAGCGGCGAGCGCACGGAGAATTGCGAGAATGGGCCGAATGGAACGTGAAAGCGTTTCTGGCCGGGAAAATCCCGTGCGGGCTCAGGCGCTGGAAACGGGGACGCAGCACGAAGGCGGATGTCCCCGGGTGAGGATCCCGTACGAAGGGCCGCGGAATCCTCGGATCGTCCCGCAGGTGAACTCACTGCGGGGAAAACACGCAGCTGGGGCCCGCACCCCGAGGGATGCGGGCCCCAGCTGCGAAGTACGCGTCAGCGTCAGGCGGGAACGATGTTCTCGGCCGTCGGGCCCTTCTGGCCCTGCGCGATGTCGAAGCTGACCTTCTGGCCTTCCTGCAGCTCGCGGAAGCCCTGGGTGGCGATGTTCGAGTAGTGGGCGAACACGTCAGCGCCGCCACCGTCCTGCTCGATGAAGCCGAAACCCTTTTCCGCGTTGAACCACTTCACGGTACCAGTAGCCATGTCAAATCTCCTTTGGGGCAGTACAACGTGATCCGCAACGTGCGGACCACGTGTCGCCGCGATGATTGCCCCGCCGGACCAAAAGACCGGAAATACACAAGCGCCCGAGTGGACATGAAGCCCGTCCGAGTGCTTGAAATTTTTGGGAACCACAACTGCAACTGAGATAGACAGTAGCACGGCACGGTGACCCGCGCCGTAAATATCGACACCCTCATTGCGGCAGTGAAAAACCCTCAGCGCGCGGTCCGCCAATTTCTCATATCGCGAGCACAGGTATTTACCCGCCCGGGGCGCAGCGTTTCCCCCTCCGCCGGGCAGGTCCCCGTGCCCTCAGCGGCCGAGCGAGCCGAAGAAGGCGCGAACGCCGGCCCACTGGCGGCCGCCCCGGGCGCAGCCGGCAACACGCCCGCGCCTCCCGCTGCCGCTCCCGGTGATACCGGACGAAGCCATGGCGTTGCTCGCCGGCGGCCGGCCGAACCGGACGCCGACCGGCGGGTCACGCTGGAGCCGCTGACCGGCGGGGATGTGGTGCTGCTGCTCACGCACCTCATCGGAGAGGAGCGCGCGAGCCGCGAGCCGGAGGCGACACGACAGTTCGTGGGCCTGTGCGACGGTCTGCCGCTGGCGCTGCGCATCGCCGGGTCGCGGCTGCAGAACCGCCACACCTGGACGATGGAGCACCGGGTGGGCCGCATGGCGGGCGACGAGCGCCGGCTCGGCGAACTGAGCATCGGGAACCGCAGCGTCGAGCCCGCCTTCCGACTGTCGTACGACCAGTTCGCACCCGACCGGCAAGGCGCGGATTCCGTGCCCTGGGCCAGGCGCCGACGGTCGAGTTCGACGTACTGACGCCCACGGCCATGCTCGGCCGGTCGTCCGACGACACCGAGCAGATCCTGGAGAGCCTGGTCGACACGAGCCTTCTGCAACAGCCGCGTCCGGTGAGTGGGGTCTTGCCACCGGTTTCCCCACCGGGCCCCAACCCGCCGGAGCACCGTTCCCGCACTGGAAGGACGCGGAGGCCTGGCTGGATGCGGCCGGCGGGGAGCTCGCCGACGCCGTCGGGCACGCCGTGGCCCTCGGCCAGGGCGGACAGCCGATCGCCCGTGTCACCGCGGCGCTGGTCCTGTCCCGGCCGGTGGACAACGACTGGGTCGCCTCGATGGCATGCGTCATCCACGGCCTCGCCCACCAGTTGGAGGGACGGAACGAGGAGGCGCTCGCCTGCTTCGCCGAGGCCCGTACCCACGCCGACCGGAGCGGCAGACCGCGCATGCGCGGCAGGGTCCTGAGCTTCGCCGCCGACGTCCACCTCCACCTCGGCCGGCACGCCGAGGCCGGAAAGCTGCTCCGCCAGGCGGTCCACCTGGTCGAGGAGGGCGGGGACGTGTTCCTCTGCGCGCGCGGCCTGACCCGGCTGGGCACGGCGGAGCAGGCCGAGGGGGATCCGGACTCGGCGGTGGCCCTCCACCACCAGGCACTCCGCCAGCACCGGTTGCTGTCCCCGCTCACCGAACCCGGCCACGAGTGGCTGGAGATGGACATCCGCCCGCGGCTGGGCCGCGCCTACGCGGCGACGGGCCGCGTCGACGAGGCGCTCGGGCAGTTTCAGGCCGTGCTGGAGGTGCCCGGGCGCCCGGGCACCCCGCGCTGACCGTGCCCCGGCGACCGAAGAGCCCGAAGGCCGCGCAGCCCGGCAGGGGTTACGGGGCGCCGACACCGCCGGCCGAGCCGTCAAGGCCCTGCACGGACGGTGCTCGCTCACCACCGTCCGGGGAGAATGACGCCGCATCGGGGATTGTGCCTGGCTGCGATCGAATGGGATCTGAAATGCGCCAGTGGCGGAAAATCGACCTGGGGAAACGCGGGATTCGGCGCACGGGGTGCCGCCGGACGCCGGTGAGGCCTTCAGGGGTTCCGTCGGCGGGGCCTCGGGTCGATTGTGAGGGATTGTCGCCCCTCTCGTGAAGAACTCCTTGACGGACCGGCAACGAAAGGGGTTGCCGCCGGCGGATGCGGAGCCGAAAGGCCATGTCAACCCGCCGCCGCGACGGCCCGGTTGGGCGCACGCGGCGCCCTGGTGGGGGTCGGGGAGGCGCAGATCCGGGTGATAGCATCCCGGCATCTGTGATCTTGATCAATATTTGACTCAGATGCTGATCTGCGATCGGCGGCTTGATCTCCGCGTAACCGCAGGTGAACCCTGCCGATCAGCCGTGTTGCGGGGCCTCGCGAGGTGCATCTGCAGCCGTTCGCATGCCATGCGCCGGGAAAGGTTTCCATGAATCGAGACGCACTTGTGTGGTGCTTGGTTGCAGTGACGGCGATAGCCGTTGCCGCGGTCGCGGCACTCGTCGCCCGCAACCGGGCGCTGGGGGCGAAGAAGCGCCACACCGAGGCCGAACTGAGGCAGGCGCTGCTCACGGCAGACGGCCACCTGCACTCTCTCCACGCCGACCTGCAGAGGTTCCGGAACGAGCAGGGCGCCACGCTCCGCGAAGCCAAGGAAGCGGCGGAGGAGAACACCAAGGCCGTCCTGAAGGGTGCCGCCAGGTTCCTGCAGAGCCTCGCGGCCGAGCAGACGACGCTTCTGGACGACATCCAGCGCAAGTACGGCGGACACGCCGTCCTCAGCGACCTGATGGACGTCAACCACGCCAACGCCCAGATGGCGCGCAAGGCCCAGGGCATCGCCGTCATGTGCGGTGCGCCGCTCGGCCGCCGCAACAGGCCCGCCAGCGTCTACGACGTGGTGCGCAGCGCCCAGGGCCAGATCCGCAACTTCCACCGGGTCGCCATCATGCAGCAGACCGGTCTCGCGCTGAAGGCGTCCGCGGTCGCGCCCGTCGCCCTCGCCGTGGCGGAGCTGCTCGACAACGCCGCGAGCTTCTCGCAGCACGACGCACCGATCGAGGTGACGTTCCAGCGGGTCCAGAACAACCTGTGCATCGTCATCGACGACGCCGGTGTCAGCATGAACGACGAGGACCGGCAGCGGGCGACCATGCTGCTCGCCGGAGAGGTCGCCCCGCGTCTGTCGGAGCTCGGGACCCAGCCGAAGTTCGGATTCCCGGTGATCGGCCTGATCGCACGTCAGTACGGTTTCAAGGTGGACGTCACCGGAGTCTCCCGATACGGCGGCGTCAGGGCCGTCGTCCTCTTGCCCGAGGAGCTGTGGACCATGGAGGAGATACCGCCCGCCCAGGAGGCTCCGGTCAGCAACATCCGGCGCGCCGCCGAGAGCCGGCCCCAGAGCCCGCCGTCGCGCACGATGCACGGTCTGCCCAAGCGCGGCGCACGCCAGGCGCCCATCGCGAGCGTTCCCGATCCCGACGCCGCCCCGCCGGCGCCGGGGACCCCGGGAGAGCCGGGTCGCGCTTCCGGGCGCGGTCTGGGTGCCTTCCAGCGCGGCACGCTCTCCGGCCGCAACCTTGACGCCACCTCGTTCGAAGGGCCCGAAGACGCATGACCGCAGACCTGTCGTGGATGCTTGAGGACATCGTGCACAACGTGCCCCGCGCACGGCACGCCGTCCTGCTGTCCGCGGACGGCCTCCCTCGCGGCGCTACGGAAGGCCTGGCCGAGAAGGATGTGCGCACCATCTCCGCCGCCATGGCCGGGATGCAGTCGCTCAGCCGGGCGACGGCCCACTTCGCCGGACCGGACGAGGACCGGCAGTGGAACCAGACCATCATCGAGTTCTCGCACGGCTGGAGCTTCCTGATCGGGGCCGGGCAGGGCTCCTATCTCGCCGCCGCGGCCGCGCCCGACGTGGACATGCAGCAGATCTCCTTCCGCATGCACCGCCTCGTCGCCCGACTGGGCAACAACCTCACCTCGCCCCCGAGGGTGAGCGCCGAGGACGCCGGAGGTGCGCGGCGGAGCGCCTCCCGGCAGCAGGACTCCGGCGACTCGGGGTTCGTCCTCGGCGAGCTCGACCGGGTGGTGTCCCGGGTCGAGGGCGCCCTCCACGCGGTGCTGCTGGGATCGGACGGCCTGCCCCGCGGGGCGACCGACGGGATGAGCCGCGACCTCGCGGACACGATCTCCGCGGCCATGACGGGCATCCACGCCTACAGCCGGGTGACCTCCCAGTTCGCGGGGGTCGCCGAGGACGCGGAATGGCGTCAGACGGTCATCGAGTTCCAGCACGGCTGGATCTTCCTGATGGCCGCCGGTCCCGATGCCCTCCTGGCCGCTGCCGCCGAACACGACTGTGACATAGAGGAGTTCACCATGCGTCTGCACGAGGTGGTTCCCAGACTGATCGCGGGGGCGACACCGGGGAAGGGAACAGGCCGTGCCTGACGGACCCGGACACGATGAAGATCTGGAACTTACGTCACCGTTAGTCCCCCTCTTCGTGATCACGAACGGACGGGCGCTGCCCCCGGACCACGAGTACGAGCACACGACGCTCGTGACGGCGGCGGCGGCGGCGGAGAACGGACAGGTCACGCCGCGCACGCTGTCCCCGGAAGCGGGGCAGGTCATGGACCTGGTCGCGGACGGTTTCCTGTCCGTGGCCGAGGTGGCGGGGCACACGCACCTGCCCCTGGGCATCGTCCGCATCCTGCTGGCGCAGCTGGAGGAGGACGGTCTCATCCTCGCGAGGAGACCGATTCCGCGTGCCGAACGTGTCGACAGAGAACTGGTCAGCGCCGTGCTCGAGGGCCTGAAGAATCGATTCGGAGCATAGCCCGTGTACCTGGATCCAGACGTCTCCCACGCGGTGAAGATCCTCATAGTGGGGCACTTCGGGGTCGGCAAGACCACCTGCATCGGCAGTCTCTCCGAGATCGAGCCGCTGCGGACCGAGGAGGAGATCACCGAGGCCAGTACGGGCTTCGATGACCTGTCGGGCACGCCCGGCAAGACGACCACCACCGTCGCGATGGACTTCGGCCGGCTCACCCTGAGCGACACCCTGGTGCTCTACCTCTTCGGAACGCCCGGCCAGGAACGCTTCAAGGAGATGTGGGAGGAGCTCTCCCGCGGCGCTCTGGGCGCGCTGGTCCTGGTGGACCCGGAGCGACTGCACGAGTCCTTCCCCGTCCTGGACCTCGTCGAGCGTTTCGGCCTGACGTACGCCATCGCCGTGAACCACTTCGAGGGCACCACGGACTACCCGCTCGACGAGGTGCGCGAGGCTCTGAACCTCACCGCCGAGACCCCCGTCGTGAAGTGCGACGTACGGGACGAGAACTCCTCGGCGCAGGCCCTCATCACCCTCGCGAAACACCTCATGTCCCAACTCGGCTAGGAGCGCAGGAATGCAACAGCCACGTGAACCGCAGGAGATACCCCCCGGCTGCCCCGCGCACGGGAACGTCCAGCTGTACGGACCCTCGTTCGGAGCCGACCCCGAAAGCCACTACGCACAGTTGCGTCCGTACGGTCCCAGCGCGCCCGTGGACATCGCCCCCGATGTCCCGGCCGAGCTCGTCACCAGCTACGACGCCGCGCTGTACGTCCTGCAGAACCCCGCCTCCTTCGTACGCGACTCCCGCCGCTGGAACGCGCTCAACGAAGGGCGCGTCCCGGCCGACAGCCCGGCACTGCCCATGATGGGCTACCGGCCCAACGCACTGTTCAGTGACGGTGCGGCGCACGCCCGACTGCGCAGGGCCGTCACCGACAGCCTCGCCACGGTCAACGAGCACCAGCTCATCAGGCAGACGCAGCAGTCCGCCAACTACTTGATCAGCCAGTTCAGCACCGACATCCGCGGGCAGGCGGAGCTGATGGCCGAGTACGCCCAGCCGCTGCCCCTCCTGGTCTTCAGCGAGCTGTTCGGCTGCCCGCCCGAGATCGGCGACCGGGTGATCGCCGGGATCAGTGGCATCTTCGAGGGGACGCCCGGGGCCGACGAGGTGCTCGGCGGTGCGCTCACCGAGCTGATCGCCCTCAAGCGGCGGCGCCCGAGGGCAGACCTGACGACGCGTCTGATGGAGCACTCGGCCCAGCTGAGCGACGAGGAGGTGCTCCACCAGCTGGTCACCCTCCTCTCCGGTGGCACCGCGCCGCTGGCCGCGGCCATCGGCACCAGCAGCGCCCTGTACCTGGGAGAGGACTGGCAGATCGGCCTTCCGGTCGAGGACGCGGTCTCCCAGACCCTCTGGAACTACGCGCCGATCGCCAACTACGCGGCCCACTACCCGACGCACGACGTCGAGCTCGGCGACAGGCTGGTCCGGGCCAACGACCCGGTCCTGATCTCGTTCGCCGCGGCCAACACCGACCCGAAGCTGACCAGGCACCGCGAACAGCTCAGCGCCAAGGCGCACTTGGCGTTCGGGGCGGGCCCGCACGCCTGCCCCGCCAAGGATCCGGCTTTCATGATCGCCGTGACTGCCGTCGAGACGCTGCTCAACCAGCTTCCCGACGTCGAGATGCGCGTCCCGTTCAAGGCGCTCACCTGGGCGCCGAGCCCGTGGATCCGCTCGCTGGTCACCCTCCCGATCCGGTTCACCCCGAGGGCCGCTCCCCCGGCGGCCGAGTCGGCCGGATCGAACGCGGGCCAAACGTCCCAGCAGCAGGCGGCCGCCGCCTCCCCCTCCCACGCCGGTCCCTCGCGTACGAGCGCCGGCACCGCGCCGCAGTCCAAGGGCGGCCTGTTCAGCCGCTTCCTGGCGTGGACCAAGGGCGGGTGAATCGAGTGTGATTCTAGTAACGTCCTGAGTACTCAGTGGTAGTGGACTCTTTAACGATCATGTGGGTATGCATGGCGGCTGGTTCTCAGAAAGGAGCCGCCGTCATGGGCGTTGCCGCAAGTCCGTCGTACGACCGCCGGGCGTCCGCCTCCCTCTTCTCCCGTCTGCGGACGGCCAGAGGGCAGGCCGACCCCTTCCCGATATACGCCGAACTCCTCTCGCGGGGCGACGTGGTGCCCGCGCCCTGGGGCGGTTCGGCGGTCACGGGCTTCGCCGCCTGCGACCAGGTTCTGCGCAGCCGGCAATGGCTGGAGCCCGACAGGCAATGGCGGGAGCGCCAGGGGCCGGGGACACGCTGGAACGCGCCCAGCTCGCGCGAGATGAGCAACACGCTCGCCGCCCTCAACGCCCCGGACCACACCAGGGTGCGTCGGGCGGCGGGCACGTTCGACCGGGGCAGCGTGGAGCGCATCGGCCGCAACGTGCACCGGACCGCGGATCAGCTCCTCGACGCGTTCACGGAACGAATACGCACCGGCGAGGCGGACATCTCGGAGCTCGTCTGCGAGGAGCTGCCCGTGGCCACCATAGGCGACTGGCTGGATCTGCCACGAGCCGACTGGCCCAGGCTCCGGCAGTTGACGCACGATCAGGTCTTCACGCAGGAGCTGCTGCCCTCGGCCAGCCAGCTGGCACTGTCCGACGCCGCCACGGCCGAACTCCGCACCTATTTCATGGAGCTGGTGCGTGACCGGCGCTCCCACCCCGGCGATGACCCCGTCACCCGGTGGATCCGGACGTGGGACACGATCGAGCCCGACCGGGACAAGGCCGACGAGGCGGTCTACTTCCTGGTGTTGTTCGTCCTGCTGGCCGCCCTGGAAACCACCGCGACCCTCCTCTCGACGATGACGCTCCGGCTCGTCGAGAGCCCTGAACGCTGGGACATGGTCGCCGACAACCCGGACCTCGTGCCCGGCTTCGTGGAGGAGACGCTCCGCTACGACCCGCCCACCCACGTGATCAGCAGGGTCGCCTCGCAGGACTGCGTGCTGGGAGGCATCGAGATCCGCCGCGACGAGATGGTCCACCTCATGGTCGGAGCCGCGCACCGGGACCCCGCCAGGCACAGCGACCCGGACCGGTTCGACCCCGAGCGCACGCCCGGCCACCTCGCGTTCAGCGGCGGCATCCACTACTGCCTCGGCGCGCCGCTGGCCCGCCTCGAAGCCCAGACGCTCCTGCGCCAGCTGATCCGGCGCCTTCCCCGCCTCACCCTCGTACGCCCCCCGTCGATGGCGCCCCGCGTGGCGTTCCGGCGCCTGCTGAACCTGGACGTGGCAGTCGCATGACCGAATCCACCCGCCCCCGGACCGTTCCCAAGGCGGTCATCGCCGAGCAGGACGGCCCCGTACTGCGTGTCCGCCTCAACCCCTGGGGACAGGAGGACACCTTGGACTCCGCGGTCCTGGACGACCTCATCACCCTGCTGGACGACCTCCACGAGAGACCCGACGTACGGATCCTGACGCTGTCGTCCATGGGTACGGACTTCTGCCTGGGCGCCGACCGCGACGAGTACCGGGAGGCACTGGCCGCCGATCCGTCGGGAGCGGGCCTGCGGCGCATCGCCGACAAGGCGCACCGGCTGTGCCAGGCCCTGGAGAACACCCACGCGGTCACCATCGCCCGGTTGCACGGGCGGGTCATCGGCGCGGGTCTCGCCCTCGCCTCCTTCTGCGATCTGCGCGCCGGTGCCGACACCAGCCGCTTCCGCATGCCGGAGGTCGGCATAGGGCTGCCGCCGGCGTGGGGCGGGGCAATGGGGCGCCTGGTCTCCGAGGTGGGCGCCTCCAGGATCCGCGAGCTCATGCTCACCTGCGACGTCTTCGACGCCGACACGGCCCACCGGATCGGTCTGCTCCACCGGACCGCCCCGCTCGACCGACTGGACCAGGTCATCGACTCCTGGACCAGGCCCCTCGTCCGGCGCTCGCCCGAAGCGCTCGTCCTGACCAAGCGGATGCTGGCCGGCTACGCGCGGGCGGACAGGACGGCGGACGTCTCCCTCCTCGACTCCCATCTCCTGGCGGCCACGCTCCACCAGCACGCGACGGGCTGATCCCCCGGGCCGACCCGGGCGTCCGGCCCGCCACCGGCCGCCCGCAGGACCGTGGACGGGCGGGCGGGCGGTGGATGGCCGGGCCATGGATCACGGGGCCGTGGATCACCGCGCCGGCTCACCGGTCCGGGTGGGAGGGGACCCGGTCAGGAGTCCGGGTGTCAGCGGTGCGTGGCCGGCGTGGATGCCCGGCGGTGTCTGATGTTGACCGCCGCGGCCCTGGCCAGTGCCACGGGGTTCAGGAAGCGCGGCGGGCCGATCAGGCGGGAGGCGAACGGGTACATGTGCCGCGCCGTCGACGCGTCGCGCGCCGCCGCCGAGAAGACCAGCCGCTCCCCGGGGTTGAACGGGCGGGCCCTGGCGAAGTCGACCGCCAGGTTCTGGTGGCCGCGCAGCCGGCGGCGGTGGGTGCGGGCGTACGCCGCGAGGGACCTGTCGAGGTCGCCGCGGCCGGCCGCGGCCGGGGCCACCGCCCGCGCCGGCCATTGCGCGGACTGCAGGGCCCACCCGCAGCCCACTCCCCACAGGGGATCCCCGGTCAGGGCGGCGTCGCCGATCAGGGCGATGCCCGGTGCGGTCGGATCCCGGGTGACGAGGGGGTGGTCGACCGTACCGATGATCTGGTGATGCGTTCGGCGGAGTCGATGGGCGGCGCCTCGGGCAGGGCGCGGACGAACTCGAAGAAGCTGCCCTCCAGGTCTTCCCGGAAGGCCGGCAGTCGCTTCTTGTCCGGGAGCACCGCGAGGACCGTCACCCCGTCGTCGTTCGGGAACGCGTAGGCCGTGTCGGGTTCGAGGAACCAGGTCTGACCGATCCCGCCGTGCAGCGGAAGGTTGCGGAAGTGGGCGAGGTAGCCGAAACGCCCGTTCTCGTGCAGCCGGGTGGGCACCTCCGCGATCTCCGCCACCGCCGACTCCTTGCCGTCGGCGCCGACGACCAGGCGGGCCCGGATCTCCCGTTCGCCCTGGGGTGCCGACGCGCGCACGCCCACGGTCCGCCCGGCTTCCCGGAGCAGCCCGCTCACCCGGTGACCGGGGAGCAGGTCGACGCCGGGGGTCTGCGCCGCGCGGGACCTGACCAGCGGGTCGAGGACGCTGCGCCGGATGTTGTACGCGTACGGGAGCTCGGGGCCGGCCGGCGCGGCCCTCGGCTCGATCCAGCCCCAACGGGTGTACCAGCGCGCCTCGTTGCGGACGACCCCCGCCTCTCCGAGAGCGGGAACGAGGCCGAGTTCGTCCAGCACCGGGTAGGCGTTGGCCGTGATGGAGTGGGTGCACAGCACCTTGTACGCCCCGGGGTCCGAGCGGCGTTCGAGCAGTGCGACGCGGACACCGCGTCGAGCGAGCAGGATCGCCGCGGCGCTGCCGGCCGGGCCGGCTCCGCTGATGACGACGTCGTAGTCGTGTCCCGCGCTCTCAGGGTTGGTCATGCGCCGATCGCCCCCTTCGGGCGGTGCAGTGGCACTGCTGTCAGGAACATGATCAACTCTAGGGGGACTGCGGTTTCTCCGGTGCTCGTTCCAGTGCGCGGATCGCGGGGACGCTCAGCATCACGCCGATGCACACGACGCCCACGGCCGAGGAGAACAGCAGCACCCGGTCCGCTCCGAAGGCGGCCGCCGCCGGGCCGGCCAGGGCACGGCCCACGGGGATGACCATGATGGAGCCGGCCACGTCGTAGGCCGAGACGCGGCTCAGGACGGCCAGCGGGATGTGGGACTGCACGCTCGTCGCCCACATCACGCCCCAGAACGCGAACCCGCAGCCCGCCACGGCCCCGGTCAGCGCCGTCACCGTGAAGGACCAGCCCAGGGCGGGCGCGAGGGGGTTGAGGGCGAAGAAGAACATCGCGCAGGCCCCCGCGACGAGCGGGCGGCGGGGCCGGACCCGCATGCCGAGCAGGCCGCCGACGATCGTGCCGGCGCCGTCGGCCGAGGCGATCCAGCCGTATCCGCCGGCGCCGTGCTGTTCGGTGAGCAGCGTCGCGCCCAGCGGGAGGGCCGGGCCGAAGACGAAGAGGCCGTACACCGCCCATACGGAGATGACCCCCCACAGCCAGGACCGGGACCGGAACTCCTGCCATCCGGTGGCCAGTCGGTGCCACATCGGGTCGTCGCTCTCGTCCCGGGCGGTGCCGAGCCTGCGCAGCGGCGCCAGGCCCAGGGCGCTGAGCGCGTACGCCGCCGCGATGACCACGAACGATCCCGCGACGTTCCAGTAGGCCACGAGGAGACCGGCGACCCCGGGACCGAGCAGGGTGCAGATGGCCTCGGAGATCCGCAGGAGGGCGTTGGCCCGCTGGATGTCCTCGGCGACCTGGGGCACCAGGCTCGCCAGACCCGGCTGGAACATGGCGGTGGCGGCGCCGCTGAGGGCCAGCAGCGCCATGACGTGCCACAGCCGTACGTGGTCGCCGATCAGCAGCAGCGCGAGCGCGAGCATGACCACCGTGCGCACCACGTCCGCGCCGACCATCATCACCTGGGGGGTGAACCGGTCGGCGAGGACCCCGCCGAACAGCACGAGCAGGACGATCGGCGCCATCCACGCGGCCAGCGCGTAGCCGACGCCGGCCGCCCCGTATCCCGCCCCGAGCACGGCGGTCGTCAGCGACACCATCAGCATGCCGTCGCCGAGCAGCGAGGTGCTGCGGGCGGTGAAGAACAGCCGGAAGCGACTCGACCGCCACGGGCTGGGCGGCGGGGTCTGCTGTTCCCGCCGCGCGGTTGCCTCATCCATCGTCATGTCACATCGGCCGCTGCCGGCCGGTCCCTTCCCTGAGAATCTTCCGGTGGAGCCAGGCGCCGCTCCGGTCCGCCTCCGCCGGCGGGTGCCGGACGATCACGTACCGGCTCGGGGCCAGTACTCCGGGGCGGCCGGGAAGCGCGTCCATCAGCGCGGTGTGGGCCTGCGCCGGGGTGAGCGGGGTGTCGCCCGCGGCGATGTACGCCGTCAGGGCGCTCTCCGCCGGCCCGCTCCCGGCCGGGGCGTCCGCGGTGACGTGTACGGGCAGGCCGTCCAGGGCCCGGCTCAGCGTCGCTGCCACGAGCGGCGGCGAGGTCCAGGAGCCGTCCACCCGGAGCCAGTGGGGTCCGCGTTCCACCGGCCGGACCCCCGTCGCCCCGGTGAGCGACGCGAGCGGCACGTCCCGCGTGGCGGCGGCCTCCAGGAGCCGTACCAGACCGGTGAGGAGACCCTCGGCCTCCTCGCGCCCGAACAGCGCGGGGTCGGCCCACATGCCGAGGTGCAGCAGCGGATCGGTCGCGTAGACGAAGGCGAGGACGCGGGTCGGCAGGACCTGGTCCGGGCCCCAGGTCAGCTCCAGCTCCGGCCCGTACGGGTCCCGGCCCTCCGGCGGGCCGTCCGCGGTGAGGGAGGCAACGGTGCCCGGGAGCGTGCTCACGTCGTTGAACACGACGTCGCGCGCGAACCGGCTGCCGCGCTCGAAGGTGGCCCTGCCGATCACCTCCCACAGGCCCAGCGCGTCGAACCGGCTGTGCCGGTAGGCGTTGAGGGCCGCTCCCCAGGCCTTCTTGAGGAGCACGTCGAAGGACGGCACCCGGACGTCGAGGGAGAGCAGGGCGTCCTGGGAGAGGGTGTTCACCGAGCGCGCGAGCCGGGGGTGGTACCGGTTGGAGGTCGGGGCGGCGATGACGCAGGCGTCCTGCCCGGCGCGGTGGGCGACGATCGCGCACCAGGCGGTCAGCAGCACGGTGGACGGCAGGGCGCCGGTGCGTTCGGCCACGCCGGCCAGCGCGCGGGCGGCCCGCCGCGACCGGAGGGTGAGCAGGGGCACCCGTACCTCGGTGCCCTCGGCGCCCGGCTCCGCGAACATCGCCTGGGGTCCGGTGCGGATGATCCGCTCCCAGTGCCGCAGCGATGCCTCGGACCTGCGCACACCGGCCGGGGTGGCCTCCTCCTCGGCGAGGCCGAGCGGGGTGAGCGAGGCGGGCGGGGCGAGCTCCTCGCCCGCGAGCAGGCCGAGCCATTCCTCCTTCAGGACCGCGAGGGCGCCGGCGTCGGTCAGGGCGTGGCTCGCCGCCATGGCCACGCACACCGGCGTGCCGGCGCGTGTCACCAGGGAGAAGCGGAGGGGGAAGTCCCGGTCCAGCCGGAAGCGTTCCTCGCGCGCCCGGCGGGCCAGCGACTCGGCGTACCCGACGGGGTCCTCGGGGAGTTCCCGGTGGTCGAGGACGGTGACGGTGAACGTTCCCCGGGACGCCACGGCCTGCTCGCGGGGCGCGCTGCCCGGGGCGTGCGGGAAGGTCGTGCGCAGGGCCTCGTGCCGTACGACGAGGGCACGCAGTGCTTCGACCACCGAGTCCGTCCCGGTCCCCTCGGGAACCAGCCACACGTCGTGGATGTTGATGTGCGCGGGTTCGTCCCGCAGCATGCAGCGGATCATGTTGGCCTGCCCCATCGTGACGGGGCCCCGGCGCTCCTCCCCGCCCGCGTACGTGACGGTGAGGACGTGCGTGCCGCCCGGCTGACGGGAGCGGGTCAGGCGGTGCATCGCGCGGACTCCCGGTGCGTCGGGCCGGGACGGCCCTGCGCCCGGCTCGCGCGGGTCAGGTCCTCCCAGGCGTCGGTCAAGGCGGCGAAGTCCTCCATGTCCTGCCGGGCGTCGTCGAGGAGCCGTGCGCGGCGGGCGGTGAGCGCGTCCGCGGCCGCGGTGTAGCGGCCGCCCAGGGTCCGGTACGAGCGGTCGAGGACGTCGAGCCGTCGGGCGCCCTCCGCGGGGGCGACGCGGGCGCCGTCCCTGAGGAAGCCCGCGACGGCGGCGGCGCGGACGTGGCCGTCGGGGTCGAGCAGCGCGTCACCGGCGCGTTTCGTGGCGGCGTACACGGCGTCGAGGTGCGGGCCGGAGAGGAGGAACTTGGCGAAGCGCAGCTGGTAGGCGAGGAAGCCGGCGTCGGAACGGCGTTCCTGGGTGTGGAAGTTGACGATGTGCCGGTTGTGGAGGACTCCCGGCAGTCGCGCGTCGTGGACCAGGTGGAGGAGGAAGTAGTCGCTGCCGATGGTGTCGGTGGCCGGCGGCAAGGGCACCCGGCCGTAGACCTCGCGGTCGAGGGCGATGTTGCACATGTCGACGCGCAGGGGGCTGACGCTGGTGAGGGTGGTGCGGTCGCCGGCGAACGCGGCGGTCCCGGCGCCCCGGAAGGACTCCGCGATCAGGTTCCTGCGCCAGATCTCGGGGTGGCCGGCGGGGACCGAGAGGCCCACCACGTCCTCGTAGACGGACGGGTCGAGGCGGCGGATCTCCTCCACGTCCACGGACATCTCGCCGACGAAGGAGCCGCCGACCAGGGCCACCGGCCGGTCCGCGCAGGCGGGGTCGAGCCTGCTCCGGGTGACCAGGGCGGACACGTCGGCGGCGCGCCGCCCGAGGGACGTCAGCTCGTGGTGGAGGGGGAAGACCGGCTCTCCGTCCAGGTACTGGTAACGGCTGTCCGAGTCCCGGCGGTGGACCGAGGTGCAGCCCAGGGCCTCCGCGATGAGGAAGGCGCGGTTGGTGCAGGCTCCGTAGGAGACGCGGGAGGGCAGCATCAGGTCCAGCAGCCGTTCGGGCGCGGCGGCTCCGGACCGGGTGACCACCTCGTCCAGGAAGGCCCGTTGGGCGTCCTCGTCGAGGTGGTGCACGACCACCCCGGGGACCGCGGGCAGGGCCGCGACCGTCTCCCGGTGCACGGCGAGTGCCGGGGCGCCGCAGGAGTCGAGGACGAGGAGGTGCACCTCGGCGCCGAAACGGCGGGCGCCGTACGCGGCCTCCTCGGCCACGGCCCTGATCGTCGCCGCGCAGGGCCGGTTGGTGGGAAGGGTCAGGCAGACACGGCGCACGCCGGCTCCCCGCTCCGGTCGGTGCGGGTGGCGGCGCCCGTCTCCTTCCAGGACGTGAGCCCGAGCAGCCTGCTGCCGAGCTCGTTCAGGGTGGCCGTGGGGTACCGCTCGGACTCGTGCAGTACGGGGTCGCCGACCAGGGTGCGGTTCCAGCGCGGGGTCCGCAGGTGCCGCCAGGAGTCGACGCGGGAGCGCTTCAGCCGCTCGTGTTCTTCGAGGGCCGGCATCATCGACAGGTACTGGACCGCCCGCACCTGGTCCCGGGAGGTGTTGCGCGCCACGCCGTGGGCGAGCAGGCCGTTCCAGATCAGCAGGTCGCCGGGGTGCAGGTCGGGGCGTACGACGGGGTACTCCGCCCGGTCGGCGCCGGGGCGCAGGGGGTCCCGGTCGGCCGGACGGCCGGCCTTCCACTCGTCGAACCGCCGGAACAGCTCCGGACTGCACTGGAAGCCGCCCGACTCCGGCCGGGTGTCGTTGAGCGCGATGATCCCCTGGACGCGCTGCGGCGGAACACCGAGCGTGGTGTCGATGTCCCAGTGCAGTTCGATGTCGAAGCCGCGGTCCGTGGGCTCGATCAGGGCGCGGTCGCGGTTCCCGACGTTGGGCGGGTTGAGGTTGAGCCGGTCCTGGGTGACCCAGAGTTCCTCGCAGTCCCATACGTCGACGAAGGCGTCGTAGACGCGCTGGGCCTGCCGGTTGTCCCACAGGAGCTGGTGGTGGTACGCCTCCACGAAGCCGTACACGTGCAGTTGCCGGTCCAGGTCGGAGCGGAACGGCCGGTCCTCGTACCAGCTGTCCGGCCGGTCCGGGTCGAGGCCCTGGAATTCCCAGGTGAAGTCGAGGAGGCGCCGCGCCGCTTCCGCCGGGACCGCCTCGCGGACGATGACGTAGCCGTACGTCTGCCAGTGGGCGAAGTCCTCGTCCGACAGCACCCGCAGCGGTCTCGACTTCTTCAGCTCCCGCAGGGTGGTCTGGGCCAGGTAGGACTCGCCGTCCGCGCTGAAGTACGGCAGGTCCGAGGCCGCCCGGTGGAGACGGGGGCGGCGGGGAGCGGGTGTCGTCATGCGGTCCCTCCAGAAAGGGAGTCGGGGCGGCGGTTCGGCTCGTCGGCGGGTGCGGCCGCGCCGGCGGGTGCGAGGGGAAGGAGAGCGGTGACGCGCGCTCCTCCTCGGCCGGAGGGCAGCGCGGGGCGACCCTCGGCGCGGGCCGGTGGCGGACGGCACGGACGGGTGGTCACGCCGTGGCGCGGGTGCGGGGGCCCCGCCGTTCAGCGGAATTGGTTTAGACCATAACCGCTGCCAAGTGGCATCTCAAGAGACGGAGTTGCGCCGAAACGGAGCCTGGAACTCCACTCGACCGTCCGCCAGGTTTGGTCTAGACAATAGCCGCACGGGCGGCTTAGTGTCCTGATGCGCAGTCCGCCCCTAATCGGACATTCGACTTCTTCGCCGCTGCGCACCCGTCGCGGTCAACGCCGACCGCACGCGCGGGCCTTGGCACCCGTCCGCGCTCCGGTGGAAGCGCGTCGGCGCCACCGCGCAGACGCCGTGGCGCGATCGCCGCGCCCACCCGCGCGGCCGGCCCCGTCGAACTGTCCACCCACGCCCAGAGGAAGCGGTTCCCCATGAGCACACCCAGCACCACGGCCCTGCCGGACGGCGGCCTGAAGAGCCCAGGTGCGGGCCTGATCACGCTGGATCCGGTCCGGACCGCCCTCCTGCGCGGACTGGACGACCTGCTCACGGGGCTGGCCGCACGGCTCTGCGCCCCCGAGGTCGTCGGTCCGCCGCTGCTGTCCGTGGAGGGCCTGGCCCGGCTCGACTTCTTCCGCAACTTCCCCCACCTCGGCGTCTCCGCCGCGCGTTTCGCCCCGGACGCGCTGGACGGGCTCGCCGCCGGCGAGGCGCCGGGAGAGCTGCCGCTGCGGCCGACCGGCTACCTCCTGCCGTCCGCCACCTGCTACGGGCTGCTGCTCTCCCTGGAGGGCGGGGACGTGGGCGAGGAAGGCCTCCGCCTCTCCGCCGCCGGCCGTTGCTTCCGCAACGAGACCCACTACGACGGGCTGCGGCGCCTGTGGGGCTTCCACATGCGGGAGGTGCTCTACCTCGGCACCCAGCAGGGCGCGGTCGAGCACCTGGAACAGGGTGCCGGGTTCATCCTGGAGGCCGCCGCGCGCCTCGGTCTGGAACTGGACAGGGCCGTCGCCGACGACCCGTTCTACGACAAGGGGGGCGCCCGGGCCCGGCTGATGGCCCTGGACCCCGTCAAGCACGAGTTCTCCGCCCCCGACGGCACGGCCATCGCCTCGGTGAACCGGCACCGCAACTTCTTCGGCGAGCGGCTGGACATCCGCGCGGGCTCCGCCGGCCCGGCGTACAGCGCCTGCGTCGCCTTCGGCCTCGAACGCTGGGTCCACGCGATGATCCTCACCCACGGCACCCCCGAACGGGCCCTGGACCGGCTCCGCGACGCCGCCCTCTGAGGCGGGCCGTCCCGCCCTCACCTCACCGCAACCGCAGCAAGGAGCGACTCTCCCCCATGGACCGCATCGCCACGTGGCTTCACGAGAAGAACCCCGGCCTCGACGGCCCCATCGGCACCGACGAGGACCTCATCGAGGCACGCCTCATCGACTCGATGGACTTCCTGGAGTTCGTCGACCTGCTGGAGGAGCTCTCCGGCACCACCATCGACCTCCAGGAGGTCACCATCGACGACTTCCGCACCCTCGACAGCGTCCAGAAGCGCTTCCTGAGCGCGTGCCCCTGACCGACGGCGCGGTACGGGGCCGGGACACGGGCATCGCGGTGGTGGCGACCACCCGGGAGGTCCTGGCCCGCCCCGGCCTCCACGAGGGCCTGCTCGCGCCCTGGGAACGGCGGCGGCTCGCCGGGATACGGGTGCCGGGCCGCCGTGACGACGTACTGGCGGCACGGCTCCTCGTCCGGCTGTGCGTCGCCCGTCACACGGGCCTGTCGCTGCACGAGTCGGCCCCGGCGCAGCGGTGCCCCGGGTGCGGACGGCACGGCCACGGGCGCCCGTACCTGCGCGGCCGTCCCGGGGTGGGGCTGAGCATGAGCCACGCGGACGGTCTGGTCGCGGCGGCGGTCGGTCCGGGCGCCGTCGGCATCGACGTCGAGCCCTCGACGCGCCGCCCCGGCCCGCTGCGCGTGCTCCGCCGCCTGCTGCCCGAGGCGGACCTGCGCGAAGCCGGCGCCGGGCCGGATCCCGGCCCGGCGCTGCTCCGGCTGTGGGTCCGCGCGGAAGCCCTGCTGAAGGCCGGCCGCGGCGACCTCCCCCTCCTCGAATGGCAGGACCACGACCGGGCGGCGGTCGCGGCCGTGGCCGCCACCACCCCCACCACGGTCATGACCGCCGACGCCGCCCTCGCCGGTCCCGGAGAGGATCATCCGTACCGCGAGGACGGGGACCGGGACGAGGACGGGGGCGGGGGCGGGGACGGGGACGGGGACGGCGATGCGGTCACGCCGGCCGGGCCGCGTCGGCTTCGTGGTGGACGCCCGTGAGGAGGGCCCAGACGACGAGGAGGTTCACGGCGATCAGCACCATGGCCCACCACGGGTAGTACGGCAGCCACAGGAAGTTGGCGATCGCTCCCAGGCCGGCGACGGTGACGCCGAAGTAGCGGGCCCACAGGGCCCCTCGGAGCACCGCGACGCCCGCGAAGAGGAGCAGGGCGCCGAGGATGATGTGCACCCACCCCCAGCCCGCGAGGCTGAACTCGAACACGTAGTGGCGCGTCGCGACGAACACGGGGTCTCTGGAGGCGGCGGAGATTCCTTCGAGCAGCGCCATCACGCCGCCGAAGATCATCAGGGCCGCGGCCACCTGCGTGCGGCCGGACGTGGGCGCGTGCCAGGGCTGGGGGTGTTCGTGGCCCGCGCGGGCTCTGCTGGCGTCACTGGCCATGTCGGCCTCCATGGGTTGCGGAGCCGGTCCGGCGTGCCGCGACCGGCGGAATTCCCCGTCTCAGCCTGGCACGGCGGACCCACATCGGCACTCCGGGCGCCCCGGCACCCGCCCGTGGCTACGCCGAGGCCGGGTGCGGGGGGTACGGCGGGCGGACCGGGGTGACGGGGGGTGCCGGGAGGGGCGGGAGCGCGGGGGTGTGGAGCCAGGCGGTGAGGAGGTCGTCCAGGGGCTCGGTGGCGTAGCGGGCCACGTGGGCGGTGAACACGGCGGTGGTGACCACCCCGTGGCGGTGCACGCCCGCCCAGTCGCGGAGCATGCGGAAGAACGCGGTGTCGCCCAGGGCGCAGCGGATCGCATGGACGGTCAGCCCCCCGCGCTGGTAGAGGCGGTCGTCGAACATCAGCTTGCGGCCCGGGTCGGCCAGGCGCAGGTCCTGTGGCGCAGCGGAGAGCAGCCGGTGGGCGGTGGCGGCGAGGTCGTGCGCGGGGCGGCCGCCGGAGCGCTCCGACCAGAGCCATTCCGCGTACTTCGCGAGGCCCTCGTTGAGCCAGATGTGTCGCCAGTCGGCGATGGTGACGCTGTTGCCGAACCACTGGTGCGCGAGTTCGTGCGCGATGAGGCGCTCCGATCCGCGGGCGCCGTCGACGTGGTTGGCGCCGAAGAGGGAGAGGCCCTGGGCCTCGACGGGGACGTCGAGTTCCTCGTCGGCGATGACGACGGCGTACTCGCCGAAGGGGTAGGGCCCGAAGAGTTCCTCGAAGAGGCGCATCATGGCGGGCTGCCGGGCGAAGTCGCGGGAGAACCGCGGCAGCAGGTGTGCCGGTACGTGGGCGGTCTGCGCGACGCCGTCGAGGCCGGGGTCGCCGAGCAGCACCGTCTGGTAGAGGCCGATGGAGAGGCCGACCAGGTAGCTGGAGGTCGGTGCGGGCTGCTCGTAGACCCAGGTGGTGGTGCTCGCCCGGGTGGTCCGGGTCAGCAGGCGGCCGCCCGCCACGACGGTGTAGGCGGAGGGCGTGTTGACGGAGATGTGGTACGAGGCCTTGTCGGCGGGCCGGTCGTTGCACGGGTACCAGGAGGGCGCGCCGACGGGCTGGCTGGCCACGAGCGCGCCGTCGGTCAGTTCCTCCCAGCCGAGGCCGCCCCAGGGGCTGCGCACGGGCTTGGGGTTGCCCGCCCAGTGCACCTCCACGGTGAAGGCGGCGCCGGCCGGCAGGGGCTTGGCGGGCCGTATGCGCAGCTTGCCGCCCCGGTGGGCGTAGTGCGGGACGCGGCCGTCGACCAGGACGCGGCCCACCTTGAACTCGGCCAGGTTCAGGGCGAACTCGGCGAGCGGGGCCCGGCCGGCGATCGCGCTGAGCCGGGCCGTCCCGGACAGCCGGTTGGGGCCGGGACGGTACTCCAGAGCGAGTTCGTACCGGTGCACGCGGTAACGGGGGTCGCCGTTGGCCGGAAAGTACGGGTCGGATGCCGCTGTCTTCTGGCCGCTGAGGTTCATGGCCGTTCCTGCTCCCTGCGATGTGCCGCTGTGCCGCTGTGCCCGGCCGTTCAGGACCGCCACGCCTCGATCGGATTGCCCAGCCACCGGGTGTCGGCGGGGACGGATTCCCCGGCCATCACGAGCGAGGCGGGTCCCAGTGTGCTCCGGGCCCCGACCGTGCTCCCGGGCAGGACGATGCCGCCCGGGCCCAGGGTGGCGCCCTCGCGGAGGACCACAGTATCCGTCCTCAAGATCCGGTCGTGGAAGAGGTGTGTCTGCAGGACGCAGCCCCGGTTCACGGTGACGCCGTCGCCGAGGACCACCAGGTCCGTCTCCGGCAGCCAGTAGCTCTCGCACCACACTCCGCGCCCGATCCGCGCCCCCAGGCCGCGCAGCCACAGGGACAGCAGCGGGGTGCCGGGCACCGATCCGATGAGCCACGGCACGGCCAGGACCTCGACGAAGGTGTCGGCCAGTTCGTTGCGCCAGACGAAGCCGCTCCACAGCGGGTGCTCGCCGGTGCGGTGGCGGCCCACCAACAGCCATTTGGCGGCGACGGAGACCGCGCAGGCGGTGGTTCCGGCGGCGAGCAGGACGGCGCCGGACAGCAGCGCGGCCTGCCAGGGGCCGGGGCCCGGGGCCGTGATCAGGGCACAGAGCGCGGCCCCGGTCAGCACGGCCAGCGCGGCCGAGCAGAACACGGGGACGAGCCGGCACAGCTCGACCAGGCCGCGCGCCCACAGCAGGCGGGTGGGCGGGTCGTAGGTACGGCTGTGGTCGGCGTCCGCGGCGGACCGCGGCAGCCTGACCGGCGGCAGGCCCAGGTAGGAGCTGCCCTTCTTGGCCTTCTTCGGGGTGGCGGACAGGACGCCGACGAGTCCGTCGTCGGGGACGCTGCGCCCCGGCGCGGTCATCCCGGAGTTGCCGAGGAAGGCCCGGCGGCCGATCTCGGAGTGTCCGACGCGCATCCAGCCTCCGCCCAGCTCGTAGGGGGCGGTCAGGGTGTCGTCCGCGAGGAAGGCGCCCTCGCCGACGGTGGTCAGGCTGGGCAGGGCGAGCACGGTGGAGACCTCGGCGCCGCGGCCGATCTTCATGCCGAGGAGCCGCAGCCACACCGGGGTGATCAGCCCGGCGTACAGGGGGAAGAGCGTCTCGCGGGCCCGGTCCATCAGCTGGGTGACGGTCCAGGCCTGCCAGCCGGTGCGGCTGTGCGTGGGGTGGGTGCCCGTACGCAGTCCGAGGCTGAGCAGGCGTACGGAGACCAGTAGCAGCAGCGCGTACGCGAACCCGAAGGCGAGTGCCCCGGGAACCACGGCGAGCAGGGCACCGCGCAGCGCCTGCGCGAACCCGGCGCCGGCGGGCACGAACCGGCTCGCCACGAGCAGGGCGGGCAGGGCGGCGAGCACGGGCAGGGCCGTGAGGCCGAAGCCGGCCGCCCCGTAGGCGGCCCGCCAGGGCAGCCCGCGCGGCGGGCGTTCCTTGGGCCAGTTCCGCTTGGCCCGGCCGAGTTTGACGGCGGGCGCCCCGGCCCAGCGCTGCCCGGTCGGGATCTGCCCGGCCACGGCGGAGCCGGGGGCCACCTCGGCCCGCTTGCCGACCCGCGCGCCGGGGAACAGCATGCTGCGGGTGCCGACCACCGCGCCCGCGCCGACCTTGACCGGGCCGATCTCCAGCCGGTCCCCGTCCAGCCAGTGCCCGCAGAGGTCCACCTCGGATTCGACGGCGCAGCCGCGGCCGAGCTTGAGCATGCCCGTCACCGGCGGCAGCGAGTGCAGGTCCACCTCGGGCCCGACCTTGGCGCCGAGCGCCCGCGCGTAGCGCTCCAGCCAGGAACCGGTGAGCGAGGTGGCGCCGGCGTACTCGGCCAGCCGCTCGGCCGTCCACAGCCTCAGGTGCACGCTTCCGCCGCGCGGGTACCGCCCGGCCTTCACCCCGCGCAGCAGCAGGCGCGCCCCGCCGGCCGCGATCGCGAGGCGCCCCGGCGGGCTGAAGAGCAGGGCCGCGCCGGCGGCGACGAGCCACCACGAGGCGGTCGGCGCCCACGGATAGGGCCCGAAGTGGTGCAGTACGTTGCCCAGGGCCAGCAGCGCCACCGTCCAGCGGGCTCCGACCAGGGTGAACAAGGGGAGCAGCAGGAACGCCTGCGCCGCCTTGGTCCGCCGCGGCACGGGCGCGACGGTGCGGGTGGCGTCGTCGTCCCGTACGGACTTCTCCAGGCGCCGGGCCAGCTTGCGCAGGACGGGCTGCTGGTAGATGTCGAGGACGGCCGCTCTGGGGTAGCGGGTGCGCAGGCGGGTGGTGAGCTGCGCCGCGGCGAGGCTGTTGCCGCCGATCGCGAAGAAGTCGTCGGCCGCGCCGGTGACGGCCACTCCGAGGGTCTCGCTCCACTGTTCGGCGAGCCAGGCCTCGGTGCCGTACAGCTGCTCCGCCGGTCCGGTGCTCTCCAGCTCGGGCAGCGGCCACGGCAGGGCGTCGCGGTCGACCTTGCCGGAGGTGCGGGTCGGCAGTTCGGTGACGGGCGCGAGCAGGGGGACGAGCGCGGCGGGCAGTTCGGCGCGCAGCCGGGTGACGGCCGCCGCGTGGTCCCAGCCGTCCTGGGTGACGAGGTAGCCGACGAGCAGCTGGTTGCCGCTGCGCGCGGTGCGGACGGCCGCCGCGGCGCCGGCGACGCCGGGCAGGGCCTGGAGGGCGGCGTCGACCTCGCCGAGTTCGATGCGGCGGCCGCCGAGTTTGATCTGCTCGTCGGCGCGGCCGAGGAAGACCAGCCCTTCCGGTTCGGCGCGGACGAGGTCGCCGCTGCGGTAGGCGCGCTGCCAGCCGAGGGATTCCAGCGGGGCGTACTTCTCGGCGTCCTTCTCGGGGTCGAGGTAGCGGGCGAGCCCGACGCCGCCGATGACGAGCTGGCCGCTGCCGCCCATGGGCACCGGTTCACCGGCCCCGTCGACGACGGCCAGCTCCCAGCCGGCGAGAGGAAGGCCGATTCTGATCGGTTCCTCGCCGGTCAGGAGTGCGGCGCAGGCGACGACGGTGGCCTCGGTGGGGCCGTAGGTGTTCCAGACCTCGCGGCCCTCGGTGACCAGGCGCTGGGTCAGTTCGGGCGGGCAGGCCTCGCCGCCGAAGATCAGCAGCCGGACCTCGTCGAGGGTTTCCGGCTCCCAGAGGGCGGCCAGGGTCGGCACGGTGGAGACCACGGTGATCTCCTGCTCCACCAGCCAGGGGCCGAGGTCGGCGCCGCTGCGCACCTGGGAACGGGGCACGGGGACGAGGCAGGCGCCGTAGCGCCAGGCGAGCCACATCTCCTCGCAGGAGGCGTCGAAGGCCACGGAGAGTCCGGCCATGACGCGGTCGCCGGGGCCGACCGGTTCGTCGGTGAGGAACAGGGCGGCTTCGGCGTCGACGAAGGCGGCGGCGCTGCGGTGGCTGACGGCGACGCCCTTGGGTCTGCCGGTGGAGCCGGAGGTGAAGATGATCCACGCGTCGTGCTCGGGTCCRGGCCGTGCGGCCGGTGCGCGGACGCCGGCGCCGCCGGGGGTTTCGACGGGGTCGATGCGGCCTCCGGCGCCCAGTACGGCCCGTACGCCGGCTTCGCCGAAGACCAGCTCGGCGCGTTCGTCGGGGTCCTCGGYGTCGACCGGCACGTAGGCGGCRCCCGCGGCGAGGACGGCGAGGATGCCCGCGTACAGCTCGTTGGTGCCCGAGGGCACGCGTACGCCGACGCGATCGCCGAGGCCCACTCCGGCGGCGTCCAGGGCGCGCCGGCGGCGTTCCACCTCGGCGGCGAGGGCCCGGTAGGTCAGACGGGTGGTGCCGTCGTCGAGGGCGAGCTCGTCGGGGTGGGCCCGTACGGAGGCCTCGAAGACGTCGACGAGGGTGCGTACCGGGGCCGCGGGGCCCGCGGTGAACCGGGCGGACTTCCCGGGCTCCTCGTACGGGTGCCCGTCCGTACGCCCGCCAGTACGCCCGTCCGTGTGCCCGTCGTCGTCGAGCAGGGTCACTTCACCGTGCTCCGGTGTGGCTGTCATGGGCCCTCGCGTCTCGTTCCCGGAAACGTCCGGGTCGCCGGACGGAGCCCGGGTTCGCCCGGGTTGTTCCGGTCCAGCGCCAAACAACCCGCCAGTCTAGTGCGGCATCAAGAATTTTCTCGTTGAAGCCTGTGGCGTGGCCGGGAAGGAGACACCGTCCGGCGCCCCGTCCGGCGCGGTCCGGCGCGGTCGGGCCGCGGTCGGGCGCGGTCGGGCGCCGGATTCAGACGCGCACCATGCGCGAGACGGCGTGCGAGGCCTCCGTGACCTTGTCGCGGGCGGCGTCCCCGCCTTCCGCGACGGCGTCGGCGACGCAGGAATGGAGGTGGTCTTCGAGCATGGCGAGCCCGAAGGACTGCAGGGCCTTGGTGGTGGCGCTCACCTGGGTGAGCACGTCGACGCAGTACGTCTCCTCCTCGACCATGCGCTGGAGGCCGCGCACCTGGCCCTCGATGCGGCGCAGCCGCTTGAGGACGTCGTCCTGGTGTCCGCTGTACCCCTGCACGGCGGTTCCTTCCCTGGGGGTATCCATGCAACGACGGCCGTCGGCCTCGTGTTCCGCCGGGCGGGCGGTCCGGACGCGCGGCGCCCCGGCCCGCGACGGGACGTCGCGGACGGGGGCGGGCGCGGTCAGTGGGAGTGCCCGTCCGACTGCTC
Source organism: Streptomyces sp. M-16 (assembly GCF_052114405.1). Classification (NCBI taxonomy): domain Bacteria; kingdom Bacillati; phylum Actinomycetota; class Actinomycetes; order Kitasatosporales; family Streptomycetaceae; genus Streptomyces; species Streptomyces sp. M-16. Next base: position 171,713 of record NZ_JBFRER010000007.1, read on the forward strand.
GGGGGCGGCCGGGGCGGCGGGGGGCGCGGGCGATTCGGCGGGGGCCGCGGGAGCGGCGGCGCCCGCCCGGACGGTGAAGGCCGCGGTGCGGACCTTGCCCTGGTGCTGGAAGTCCAGGAAGAGCCGGTAGGTCCCGGTGCTCGGGGCGGTCGCGGTGAAGGAGACGTCGGGGCCGGGCCCGCCCTCGTTGGGGTGGACGTGGAGGTAGGCCAGGTCCCCGTCGCGCAGGGCGACCAGGTGGCCGTAGGCCCCGAGGTACGGCTCCAGGTCGGTGACCGGCCTGCCGTCCTTGCTGACGGTCAGCTTGAGCTCGCCCGCCTTGCCGGGGTCGAGGTCGCCGGCGAGGGCGACCCGGTAGCCGTCCACCTCCGCGGTCCTCTCCGCCGGGGGCAGCGCCTCGGGGGTGTAGGCGCCCGCGACCGACAGGTCCGCGCCGAGGGTGACGCCCTCGGCTCCTTCGGCGGCGGGGGTGAAGTCGGCGAAGGCCTTGTACGCGCCCGCCGCCGGGAGGTCGACGGGGGTCGACCAGGTGCCGTCGGCCGCCCGCACCGGGTGGAGGTGGCGGTAGACGGTGAGGTCACGCGAGGCGACGATGAAGTGCAGTTCCTTGCCGTGCTCGGTCTTGAAGGCGGTGACGGGGCGGCCCGCGGCGTCCTTGACGGAGAACCGCAGCTCGCCCTGCCCCGATGTCCTGCGCGGGGATTCCAGGCTCAGCGTGTAGCCGCCCTCGGAGACCTGGAGCCCGCCGGCCGCCGGGCCCTTGCCGGGCTTCTCGTGCTCCGCGTGTCCGGCGGCTCCCCCGCCGGCCGGCGCCGCGTGGCCGGCGTGCTCGGCAGCGGCCGGCGCGCCCACGGGGCCCACGCCCACGCCGACCCCGTAGGCGGTCCCGAAGGTCGCTGCTAGCGCGGCGGCGAAGACGGCGATCCTCACTCCGGTGTTCATGGCTGCTCTCCCGTACGAGGTAGACGACGTAAGGCCGCATCCAGCGGTTTCATGACTTCACCATACCCCTGGGGGGTACCAAGTCAAGCCGGGTCGGCGCTTGCGCTGGATACCACTGGGGGGTATACCTGAGACCAGAAACCGGATACCCCCAGCGGGTATCCGCACGGATCAAGGAGAAACGTATGTCTTCCTGCTGCACCCCTGACGGCAGCTGCGGTACCGGCACCACCACCGTCACGGCCGTCGCCGACAGCACCGCCACCGCCTACCGCGTGTCCGGCATGAGCTGCGGCCACTGCAGGACCGCCATCACCGCCTCCGTCGGCGCCCTCGAAGGGGTCCTGTCCGTGGACGTGGACGTGGACGGCGGCCTGGTCACCGTGACGACGGCGGGCGCCCCCGACGACGCCGCGATCGGCGCCGCGATCGACGACGCCGGCTACGAGCTGACCGGCCGGGCCTGACACACCGCCCGGCCCCGACCCACCGGCCGCCGGGGCCCCGTCCGCACCCCACCGGGCCCCGGCCCCCACCCCGCGCTCGAACGAGGAGCAGCCCTCATGACCACCATCACTCCCGGCGCCGCCCAGGTCGAGCTCGCCATCGGCGGCATGACCTGTGCCTCCTGCGCGGCCCGCATCGAGAAGAAGCTCAACCGCATGGACGGCGTCGAGGCCACCGTCAACTACGCCACCGAGAAGGCCAAGGTCACCTTCGACGCCGACGTCTCCGTCGCGGACCTGATCGCCACGGTCGAGGCCACCGGCTACACCGCCAAGGAGCCGGCCCCCGCCCGCGCCCAGGGCCCGTCCGGCGCCGGGGAGGAGCCGGAGGAGGCCGACGAACTGCGCCCCCTGCGCCAGCGGCTCACCACCGCCGTCGCCCTGGCCGTGCCGGTCATCGCGATGGCCATGGTCCCGGCCCTGCAGATCGACTACTGGCAGTGGCTGTCGCTGACCCTGGCCGCCCCCGTCGTCACCTACGCCGCCTGGCCCTTCCACCGCGCCGCCTGGACCAACGCCCGGCACGGCGCGGCCACCATGGACACGCTGATCTCGGTGGGCACGACCGCCGCCTTCCTCTGGTCGCTGTGGGCCCTGTTCTTCGGCACCGCGGGCACGCCCGGCATGACCCACGCCTTCGAGTTCACCATCGCCCGCAGCGACGGCGCCGGGAACATCTACCTGGAGGCCGCCGCCGGCGTCACCGCCTTCATCCTCGCCGGCCGGTACTTCGAGGCCCGCTCCAAGCGCAAGGCCGGCGCGGCCCTCAAGGCGCTGCTCGAACTGGGCGCCAAGGAGGTCACGGTGCTCCGCGACGGCCGCGAGGTCACCGTGCCGACGGCCGACCTCCAGGCCGGGATGCGCTTCCTGGTCCGCCCCGGCGAGAAGATCGCCACCGACGGCACCGTCGTCGAGGGCTCCTCCGCCGTGGACGCCTCCATGCTCACCGGCGAGTCCGTCCCCGTCGAGGTCTCCGTCGGGGACTCCGTCACCGGTGCCACCCTCAACGCGGGCGGCCGCCTGGTCGTCGAGGCCACCCGGGTCGGCGCCGACACCCAACTGGCGCGGATGGCCAAGATGGTGGAGGACGCGCAGAACGGCAAGGCCGCCGCGCAGCGCCTCGCCGACAAGATCTCCGCCGTGTTCGTCCCGGTCGTCATCGGTCTCGCCCTGGCCACCCTCGGCTTCTGGCTCGGCACCGGCTCCGGCCTCGCGGCCTCCTTCACCGCCGCCGTCGCCGTACTGATCATCGCCTGCCCCTGCGCCCTGGGCCTGGCCACCCCCACCGCCCTGATGGTCGGCACCGGCCGCGGCGCCCAGCTCGGCATCCTGATCAAGGGACCCGAGATCCTGGAGACCACGCGCAAGGTCGACACCATCGTGCTCGACAAGACCGGCACCGTCACCACCGGCCGGATGACCCTGCTCGCCGTGCACACCGCGGAGGGCGTCGCCGAGAACGACGTACTGCGCCTGGCGGGCGCGCTGGAGCACTCCTCCGAGCACCCGATCGCCCAGGCCGTCGCGACCGGCGCGGCCGCCCGGGTCGGCTCCCTGCCCACCCCCGAGGACTTCGCCAACATCCCCGGCCTCGGCGTCCAGGGCGTCGTCGACGGGCACGCGGTCCTGGTGGGCCGCGAGAAGCTGCTCGCCGAGTGGGCGATGGCGCTGCCCCCGCACCTGGAGCGCGTCAAGGCCGCGGCGGAGAGCGCCGGCCGCACCGCCATCGCGGTGGCCTGGGACGGTGAGGCGCGGGCGGTCCTGGAGGTCGCGGACGCCGTCAAGGACACCAGCGCCGAGGCGATCCGCCGGCTGCGCGCCCTGGGCCTGACCCCGATCCTGCTGACCGGCGACAACAAGGCCGTCGCGGAGTCCGTCGCGGCCGAGGTCGGCATCGACGAGGTCATCGCCGAGGTCATGCCGCAGGACAAGGTCGACGTCGTGAAGCGGCTGCAGTCCGAGGGCCGCAGCGTCGCGATGGTGGGCGACGGCGTCAACGACGCGGCCGCGCTCGCCCAGGCCGACCTGGGCCTGGCCATGGGCACCGGCACCGACGCCGCCATCGAGGCCGGTGACCTGACCCTCGTACGGGGTGACCTGCGGGCCGCCGCCGACGCGATCCGGCTCGCCCGCAAGACGCTCGGCACCATCCGCTCGAACCTGTTCTGGGCCTTCGCCTACAACGTGGCCGCCCTGCCGCTCGCCGCGGCCGGACTGCTCAACCCGATGATCGCCGGAGCGGCCATGGCCTTCTCCTCGGTCTTCGTCGTCGGCAACAGCCTGCGTCTGCGCGGCTTCCGGGCCGCCGCCAACTGAGGAGCTCCCGTGGCCGGTTACGAACCACACAAGGAAGACGTCATCAGACGCCTGCGGCGGATCGAGGGCCAGGTCCGCGGCGTGCAGCGGATGGTCGCCGAGGACGTGTACTGCATCGACGTGCTCACCCAGGTGTCCGCCGTCAACGCCGCGCTCCAGTCCTGTGCCGTGACCCTGCTCGACGCACACCTGGGCTCCTGCGTCACCGAGGCCATCGCCGAGGGCGGGGACGCGGCGAAGGCCAAGGTGGGCGAGGCCACCCGGGCCATCGCCCGGCTGATCCGCGCATAATCCCGGYCGGCGTTTCCGCGCCCGCCCCGGGCCCGCGTACCGGACCGGGGTATGCCCCCGCCGCCGGGACGGCCCGTACGATGAGCCGCCCGCGAGGGGGAGGGGCGAGGAGCGATGCGCGTACGCCGGCTGGGAGAGCTGGAGGCCGAGATCATGGACCGGGTGTGGCTGTGGGGACGGCCCGTCTCCGTCCGCGAGGTCGTCGACGACATAAACCGGCGCCGCAAGGTCGCCTACACCACCGTGATGACCGTGGCCGACATCCTGTACCGCAAGGGCTGGCTGAGCCGCGAGAAGTCCGGCCGCGCCTGGATGTACGAGGCCGTGCGCAGCCGTGAGGAGTACACCGCGGCGCTCATGCAGGACGCGCTCGGCGACAGCCAGGACCGCAGGGCCGCGCTGCTGCGGTTCGTCGAGGTCATGTCCCACGAGGACGTGGAGGCGCTGGACGAGGCCCTGCGCGCCGCCCGTCCCGGGCGGCCGGCCGGCGAGCCGGGGGGCGGCCGGTGAACCACCACGTCCTGCCGCCGCTCGGCCTGGCCCTGATCACCGGCCTGGTCCTCCCGTGGATGCTGGTCCGCGCCCGCTGGGCGCAGCAGGTGCCCCGGCTGGGACTGGCCGTGTGGATGCTGTGCGGTGCGGCCTTCGCGTTCTCCGTGGCGGTCCTCCCGGCGCAGTTGCTGCTCCCCGAGGAGACCAGTCACCGGCTCGTCGACCTGGTGCTGACGCTGAACCCGCCCTCTGCGGACCGGCTGGCGGCCGCCACGGGCCGCGAGCACCTCGCCGCGGCGGCGGCGTTCACCGTCCTGGCACTGCCCGGAGCCGCCTTCGTACGGGAGGTCGTGCGGGCACGGCGCGCCCGCGGCCGGCACGCCGGACTGCTGCGGTTGGTAGGCCGCTACGACGCCCGGCTGGGCGCGACCGTACTGGACGACGCGCGCCCCGCGGTGTACTGCCTGCCGGGGCGCTCGCGCCGGGTCGTGGTCTCCTCCGGGGCGGTGGCGGTCCTGACGGAGCAGGAGCTGGCCGCGGCCCTGGCGCACGAGCGGGCCCACATCGGCGGCCGGCACCATCTGCTGGTCGCCGCGGCGGGGGCGTACTCGGCGGTGTTCCGCAGGGTCCCGCTGGCCCGGATCGGCGGACAGGCCGTACCGCTGCTGCTGGAGATGGCGGCCGACGACCGGGCGCTGCGCGGCTGTTCCCGTGACGCGCTGGCCACGGCGCTGTACGCGCTCGCGGCGGGGCGCGCGCCGCGCAAGGCGTTCGCCGCGGGCGGGCCGTCGGCGGCGGTGCGGATGCGGCGCATCCTGGCTCCCCAGCGTGCGGGGCATCCGGTGCTGCGGGGGCTGCTCGCAGTGGCTACGGCGGTGGTGGCCATGGCCCCGGCGGTCGTCGCCTGTTGCTGGACGGGTTGATAGCGCGACACCGACCCGGCTATTTACTAAGCCAATTCGTAGATTTAACCTCGCTCCCGACCACTCGAATTGCCCGCTATTCTGGGCGCGTGCGGGCTCAGGACCGGTACGGCGAGAGGTGCGGAACAAATGCTGCTGGCTGACGTGCGGACGGCAGCACCCGGCGACGCGACGGCGATTTCGCGGCTCCTCGCCGAAGCCATTCGCACCGCCTACGCCGAGATCCTCGGGGAAATCCGCGTCGGCCGGCTCGTGTCGGACCATTGCGCACTGCCCCGCATTCGCGCGGAAATTGAAATTCCCGGCGGGGCGCCCGGCTGGCTCGGCTGGCTGGTCGCCACCGACGCGGACGGACTCGTGGTGGGGGCGGTCTCGGGCGGGCTCCCCGTCGCCGGCCAGGGCGAGATCTACGCCCTGTGCGCGGATCCGGCGCGGCTGCGGCAGGGGATCGGCACGGCGCTGCTGGCGGGCGCCACCGAGCGGATGCGGGAGCACGGGGCGGTCGCCCAGCGGATCGGCCTGCCCGCCGAACGGGCCCCGGCCCTGCCGTTCTTCACCCACCACGGCTTCACCCCGCTCACGCCGGTCAGGCTCGGCCGCACCCTCTGACGGCCGCCCGGCCCCGCCTCAGCCGGCCCGCGGACGCCGTTCCCGGCCCCGCCGCCGTTCCCGGCCCCGCCTCAGCCGGCCCGCGGACGCCGTTCCCGGCCCCGCCGMCGCTCCCSGCCCCGCCGCCGTTCCCGGCCCCGCCTCAGCCGGCCCGCGGACGCCGTTCCCGGCCCCGCCGCCGTTCCCGGCCGCGCCGACGTTCCCCGCCGCGCCGACGCTCCCGGCCCCGCCGACGCTCCCGTCGCCCTCCGATTCCTCCCGCCCGCGCGCCCGGGGCCGTGGCAGATCCACGCCATCGCGTGTTCACGCAGCCCCTCGCTCTGGCCCAAGTCCCGTGCCACGGGCCAGGATTTCACCAGCGGCGCGGTACCCGACGGCACGGGAGCCCCGCCCCCGGAGCGTCGGACCGAGCGAGCCCCTGGAGGAGCGATGCACACAACGAGCGGCACTTCCCTGTCCGTCAGGCCGGTCGCGCCCGCCGCGCTCGCGCCGGTCCCGCCGTCCGCGCGCGCGATCACCCACCCGGCAGCGCTCACGGGCACCCCGGCGGACTTCCCGCCCGGCCTGGAATCGGTCGCGCCGGCCGACGAGGACGCGGGCTGGCTGTACGACGCGCTGCTCGGCCCGCACAGCGCGGACGTCGTCGGATACCTGCGCCTCGCGCGGGCCTGCGGCGGCCCGGTCCTGGACCTGGGTTCCGGCGCCGGAAGGCTGGCGGTGCCGCTGGCCCGCCAGGGGTTCTCCGTCGAGGCCGTGGACCGGGACGCCGCCTGCCTGGAGCGGCTGCGGACCTGGGGCGCGCGGATCGGGCCGCAGGTGTCGCGGCTGCTGGTCACCACCCGGGCCGAACTGGCGGAGCTGAGGCTGCGGCGCACGTACCGGCTGGCCCTGCTGGCCGGGACGATGGTCTCGGCCGTGGCCCCCGACGCCCGCCCCGGTCTGCTGCGCGAGATCGCCGCGCACCTGGAGCCGGGCGGCGTGCTCGCCCTCGACTACACGGCGCACCGGATGCGGGACCTGGCGCGGGAGCCCCGGCGCGCGTACGCGTTCGAGGTGCCCCGGTTCGACGGGATCGAGGAGTGGGCCGCGGCCCGGCAGGTCTTCGACCTGGACGGCATGAGCGAGCACGTCACCTACCACTGCGTGCGCACCGGCAAGCTGAGTACGGAGCGGACGGTGCGCAGCACCCGCAAGTGGATCGTCGAGCCGGACCGGCTCGACGCCGAACTGCGGGCGGCGGGACTGCGCGTGGAGCGCAGTCGGCGCCACCGCCTCGACGAGCGGACCGAGAGCGTCCTCCTCGTCTGCCGCGCCGACCGCTGAGCGCTCCGGCTCCGGCACCACCGCGTTCCCGCCCCCTCCCCCGCCGCCCGCTCCGCAGGGACGGGCAAGAGGTACGATGCCCCCAAAGGTTTGAGCGGACCAGATGGCGGATGGTGGCGGAGTGAAGGCTGTCGTGGAGGAGCCGACCGGCCGCGAGGCGGTGATCCAGCGCCTCCGCGACGTGGGCCTGCGCGTCACGGGACCGCGCCTCGAAGTGCTCCAGGTCCTGGCGGCGGGCGGCCACATGGACGTCGAGTCGATCACGGCCGCCGCCCGCGAGCGGCTCGGGACGCTGACCAGCCAGGCCGTCTACGAGATGCTGCGCCACTTCCTGGAGACCGGTCTGGCGACGAAGTTCGACCGTCCCGCGCTGCCCGCCGTCTTCGAGATCGCGGGGCCGCCCCATCAGCACGCGCTCTGCGTGCGCTGCGGCCGGGTGGAGAACGTCGCGGCGGAGGTGCCGGAGCCGGCCGACGCCTCGCTCCGCTCCTGGCGGATGGGCGAGGGTGCGGAGATCATCTTCAAGGGGCTGTGCCCCGACTGCCTCCGGGCACAAGAGGACTAGACCCTCCGCCCGCCGGACGTACGGGAGTTGGGCCCGCGGGGCCGCTCCGGACCGGCCGCGCGGGAGCCCCGCGGGAGCCGGGCGGCAACCCTTCCGGGGCCATCGGACGCGGAGGCGCGCACTCCAGAGGGCCACTGTGACCCCCGTCACATCCGAAACGCGGGCGCACGGGCCCTCCCCCCGGCATGTGCCAAAGTGTGACTGTCGATTCGTAAGAAGAGGGGGTCGCTTCGCGATGGCAACGGGCGACGGCAAGGACGGCATCCAGTCCGCCGACAGGGTGCTGGCGCTCTATCAGGAGCTGCGCCTGCGCGGGGTGTCCAACCTCCACGAGGTCTTCCGTGAACTCGGCCTGGAGCCCGAGGAGTCCGAGAAGTGGCGCGCGGAGCTCGCCTCCCTCGGCCTGATCGTACCGACGGGCACCACCCACGCCACCCGCGACGACCTCCAGTCCGGCGCCTGGGAGCCGGGGCCCGACGCGGTCGCCGTCGTCGATCCGGAGATCGCCCTGCTGCGGATGCTCCAGGGCGAGCGCGAACGGCTGCGCGAGCACCTGGACGAATCCGACCGCGCGTACAGCGCGCTGGAGACCCTGGTCGGACGGTTCCTGCGCCCCGGATCGCTGAACGGTTCGGAGGTCGAGGTGGAGATCCTCGACGACTACGGGCGGATCCAGCAGGTGCTGGAGGACATCACGGACGTCATCCGGCACGACCTGACGTCCATGCACGTGACGGCCCTGGTCCGGGAGGTCGCGGACCGGGTGCTCAGCCGCGACCGCCGGCAGATCGACAACGGGGTGCGCATCCGCGCCATCTACCACCAGCGGATCACCACCTCCCCGGAGGCGGTGGAGATGCTCCGCCGCCGCGTCGAGGCCGGTGTCGAGATCAGGCTGTCGCCCGCCGTCCCGATGAACATGATCATCGCGGACCAGCAGTTCGCCGTACTGCCCGTACACCCCGACGACCGCGCGGCCGGCGCGATCCTGGCCCGCGGCCCGGCCCTCGTCCGTTCCTACCTGGCGCTGTACGAGCACTGTTGGCACGCCGCGACCCCGTACGGCGACGACGTCGCACCGGAACTCGGCGGCGACGGGCTGTCCGAGCAGCAGCGGGCCGCGCTGAAAATGCTCGCCTCCGGCATGAAGGACGAGAAGGTCGCCCGCACTCTGGGAGTTTCCCTGAGGACGGTGAGCCGCATGCTGTCCGAGCTGATGCAGGAAATGGGGGCGTCGAGCCGCTTCGAGGCCGGCGTGCGCGCGCAGCGGCTCGGCTGGCTCGACTGACCCGAAATACCGGCGCAATACTCCGGAGGCCGGAGAGCGGGGCCGGAGTGCGGGGCCGGAGTGCGGGGCCGGAGTGCGGGGCCGGAGAAGAACGGAGCCGCGGGGCAGCAGGGCCGGGCCGGGCCGGAGAACGGAAAAGGCCCCGCGGCCGCCCGGGGGCGATCACGAGGCTTTGCCGCGCGGCCGTGCCGTCAGTCCCAGCCGTTGCCGTTGGGCCGCACCGCCGACACGGCGGTGACGGCCGCGGTACAGAGCGGACGGGCGGGGGCCGCGGGGCGGGCGTCGGCGGGCGTTCCGGTGGCGTGCGCAGCGGACATGATTTCCTCCAGGAATTCAGAACGTCAATTCCGTCTCCGGGGATCCGTGCCGCCGGTATTCCTTCGAAGACATCTCCATTGTCCTACGGAATCCGCGGCCGGGTCGGATTCCTGTAGCGCCTCTGAGGCGGATCTGAAGTCCATCGCCCGGCATTCCGGGCGGAGTTCATACAGACGTTACAGCTGCATACCTTTGGTCACCCCAAAAGAGCTGTTAGGGTGGGCTTCCGGCCTTCTCGGCCCTCCAGGTGAGAGGCGCCGGCGAGGCAGGAGCGTGCCGTCGCTCCTGCCTCACCCGTCTCCGGCCCCGTCCGCTCCTCGCGCAGCACGTCCCGGTACACCTCCAGGGTCCGGGCCGCCGCGGCCCGCCAGCTCATCCCCCGCGCGTGCCGGACCGCCGCCTCCCCCATCGCGGCGCCCGCCCGCGGGTGCTCCGCGTACCAGCGCAGCCAACGGGCGTACTCGACCGGGTCGTTGCCGTGCACCAGCACGCCCGTCACCCGGTCCCGCACCGCGGTCGGGAGTCCGCCGACCGCCGAGGCCAGGACCGGGGTCCCACACGCCTGCGCCTCCAGTGCGACCAGCCCGAACGACTCGCTGCGGGAGGGCACCAGCAGGACGTCCGCCGCCCGGTACCAGTCGGCCAACTCATCCTGCGGGACCGGCGGGTGGTGCCGCAGGACGTCCGACACCCCCAGCTCCCGCGCCAGTTCCCAGGCGTCACCGCGCGGCCCGGCGCCCGAGTTCCCGCCGACCACCGGGACGATGGTCCGCCCGCGCAGCCCCGGTGCGTCCCCCAGCAGCCGGGCGATCGCGCGCACCATCACGTCGGGCCCCTTGAGGGGCTGGATGCGGCCCGCGTACAGGGGGACGAACGCGCCGGCGGGCAGACCGAGCCGGGCCCGCGCCGCGGCCCGGCCCCCGCCGGGGCCGAACGTGCGCAGGTCGACGCCCGGCCGGACGATCTCGGTACGGCCGGCCTGCGCCCCGTACAACTCCCGCAGTGCCCGCGCCTCCTCGCGCGTGTTCGCGATCAGCCGGTCGGCGGAGCCGACCACCTGGTGCTCGCCGCGCACGCGCAGCTCCGGCTCGGGGGTGTCGCCCTCGGCGAGGGCCGCGTTCTTGACCCGGGCCAGGGTGTGGGCGGTGTGCACGAGCGGGACCCGCCAGCCGGCGGCGGCGATGCGGCCCGCCTGGCCGGACAGCCAGTAGTGCGAGTGGATCAGGTCGTAGCGCCGCCGCTCCTTGAGCAGCGCCAGCGAGAACGGCACCACGAGGGCGGGCATGTCCTCCTTGGCCAGGGCCGCGCGCGGACCCGCCTCCAGGTGGCGCACGCCGACGCCGGGGGCGAGGGTGTCGCGCGGCGGGCGGGCCTCGCCCCGGCAACGGGTGAACAGGTCGACCTCGACGCCCTGTTCGGCGAGGGCGCGGGAGAGCTGGACCATGTAGACGTTCATGCCGCCCGCGTCCCCGGTGCCGGGCTGGTGCAGCGGCGAGGTGTGGACGCTGAGCATGGCGACGCGCAAGGACACGTGGGGCTCCTACGGGGAAGGGCCACGTACGCCCGGCACCGCCGGGCGACCGGCGCGCGGTCACGCGGCGAAGGAGGGTTTCTGTCGTCGTGCTGTCGTACGGTGCCGGGTGCCCGCCCCGGGCCGGGAGGCCGGCCGGAGCCGGTCAGAAGCCGAACACCGGCCCCGAGGGCGGGGCCAGCCGGGTGCCGGGCGCGGGCGGGGCGAGCACCTCGGCACGGACCGGGCCTCCGGGTTCCGCGCGCAGGGCCGCGGCGAGCCGGTCGGCGCCCTCCGGCATCACCGGGCGGGCCCAGGCGCCGAGGGCCCGGGCCACGGCCAACTGGGCCGCGAGCACCGGCAGGTGCCGGCCGCCGGCGGTGGGACGGTGCGCCTCGTGCGCGTTGACGTGGCCGAAGTCGGACACCGACCGCACCATCTCGTCGAGCAGCGCGACCGCCCGGCGGGGGTCGAAGGCCTCCGGCGAGTACGCCTCGCGCAGGTCTTCCAGCCCGCGCAGCAGCCTGCGCTCCAGCACCTCCCAGCCGGTGCCGCCGGGCAGCGCCTCAGGGACCCGTCCGGAGCTCTGCTCGCGCACGGCGGCGAACAGCCGGGACAGCCAGCTGTTCCAGCTCTCGTCCAGCTCGCGGCGGGCGGCGGCGAGCCGGTCCGGGTCGAAGGCGGTACGGCGGCCCAGCGGCCGGGCCTGCAAGACGTGCCGGCGCAGGGTGTCCGACCCGTACTCGGTGATCAGGTCCAGCGCCCAGGCCTTCTGGCCGGTGCCCCAGACCAGCGCCTCGTCCTCGATGACGTACGCCTCGTTCACGCAGAAGTGCTGCGGCAGCTTGATGCCCCGGGCGAACAGCAGGACCGGCAGCAGGACGGCGTGGCAGAAGGCGTGGCCGAAGCCGCAGAAGTGGATGGCCCGCTCGGGCAGCGGGCGCTCGCCGTGGCCGAAGAGGTGCATCGCGGCGGCCTCGAAGCAGCCGTCGATGCGGTGTTCGGGGAAGCCGTCCACCGGGACGGGCAGCCCCCACTCGGCGGGGTGGGCCACCGCGATGTCCGGCAGTCCGTCCTCGACGAGCGACTCGCACAGCGCGGCCAGGCGCGGCGGCAGCCCGGTGGCGGCCCAGTACTCGGCGAGGGCCTCGCGGTGCGGCTCCAGCGGGATGTAGAGGCGGCGGCAGCGTCTGGGCACGGCCGGGGTGCCGCACTGGGCGCAGTGCGGTCCCAGCAGGTCCCCGCCGTCGTTGGGGCGGGCGCACTCGTGGCACATGCCGCCGTCGCTGACGGCCGCGCAGTGCGGGCAGGCCCCGGTGACGTGCGCCCCGTGGAGGAAGCGCCCGCAGGGTTCGCAGTAGGGCGTCAGGCGGGTGCGGGCGGCGATGACGCCGTCCGCGTGCAGCCGCCGGAAGAGGTCGCCCAGCCAGCGCGCGTAGCCCCGGTCCTGGCGCGGGCGGACGATGTGGTCGAACTCGACGCCCGAGCGCAGCCAGTCCGCCGTGATCGCGGCGCGGTACCCCTCGGCCACCTCCTCCGGCTTGCGTCCCGCGCGGAGCGCCCGGACGTGGACGGAGCTGGTGTGATCGGCGGTACCGGTGGTGAACAGAACGGGTTCGCCCTCGGCCCTGAGGTACCGGGACAGCACGTCCGCCGCGACGTACGGTCCGGCGAGGTGACCGACGTGAAGTTCGCCGTGGGTGGCCGGCGGGGTCGCGGTGATCCAGACGGGGGTGCTCATGGGACCTCCTTGACGCTGTGGAGCGAAGTACGCAGCGAGGCTCGGAACGGAAGGGGGCACGGACCTCCCCGCTCCGCACGGCGCGCAAGGGGGGCGGCGGGAGCGGAGGAGAGCGGTGTGCCCACCTCAGAGTGACAGAGAAACGAACCGCGCGGTCTGGTATGGGCTTGCGCGTTCACGCCGTTGCGCGGACACGCCAGGCGGACGGCCGGGAGGGCGGCCGGGCGGGCGGCCCGGCGGACCGGCGTTGGCGTACTCGCGACATGACGCCTGTACGCCAAAGGGGCCGCCTTGCGGCTCACGGCCGTGCCCAACAGGCTGACCTCATGGAACACTTCGCGACCGATCGCATAGACCGCAGCGCCCCCGAATCCCTGCTGGTCGTGGCCGCGCACCCGGACGACATCGAGTTCTGCGTGAGCGGGACGGTCATGCGGTGGATCGCGCAGGGCACCACCCGCGTCACGTACTGCATCGTCACGGACGGCGGCGCCGGCGGGTACGACGAACAGCTCCCCCGCCAGGCCATGGGCGACCTGCGCCGCGCCGAGCAGGTGCATTCGGCCAAGCGCAGCGGCGTCGACGACGTCCGCTTCCTCGGCTACCCCGACAGCTACGTGGAGGCCGGCGTGGAGCTGCGCCGCGACCTGTGCCGGGTGATCCGGCAGGTCCGCCCGCAGCGTGCCGTCATCCCGAGCCCGGAGATCAACTGGGCCCGCATCGCCGACCTGCACCCCGACCACCGGGCGGTCGGCGACGCCGCGCTGCGGGCGATCTACCCCGAGGCACGCAATCCGTTCGCGCACCCCTCGCTCCTCAAGGAGGAGGGCCTGGAGCCGTGGATCGTGCCGGAGCTGTGGCTGATGACGGGCCCGACGCCCAATCAGTACGTCGACGTCACGCCCGTCTTCGACCGCAAGGTGGAGGCCCTGCGCATCCACACCTCGCAGACGGCGCACTTCGACGACCTCGCGGGACTGCTGCGGGAATGGCTGGGCGAGCACGCGCGGGCGGCGGGGCTGCCCCCGGGCCGGATGGCCGAGGCCTTCCAGGTCGTGCGGATCGACTGAGTCCCGCCCCCMCCCSGKCGGKGGGGGCGGGACCGGTCGGTGCGGGCGGTCACCGGTAGATGAGCAGCTCCGGCTCGGTCGCACCCGTCAGTACGTAGCGCGTCGCGACCACTGGACGGCCCGAGTAGAGCCGGATCAGCGTCGTCGCGTCGCCCTCGAAGCGCGCGGCCGGACGGCCGGGCACCTCGCCGCCGAGGACCAGCGGCCCGGTGTGGCCGTCGACGGCCGCGATCAACCGGGGCGTGTCCCGCTTGCGGCTGGCGGTGCGGAGCAGGGGCAGGGCGAGGGCGAGGCTGTGCCCGCCGTACGCCCCCGGCTCCCCGAACGCGTCCCGTACGTCGCCCGCGTGGATCCACTCCCCCAGGGCCACCGTGTCCAGCGTGCCGTCGCCCGCGGCGATGGCCGGGCCGGCTTCCGTGAGCCCGCGTTCCAGCTCGTCCACGATCCTGGCCACCGGCCAGTCCGCCCGCTCGGCCACATCGGCGGCGTTGGCGGCGGGGAGGAAGACGCCCTCCTCCAGCCGGCCCTCCACGATGCGTACGAGGGCGGCCGCGCAGTGGGCGAGGACGTCCCGGACCGTCCACCCCGGACAGGCGGTCCGCAGCCCGTACGCGGCTTCCGGCGCGCGGCGCAGGAGCGGGACCAGCGCGTCCCGTTCGGTACGCAGCAGCAGGTCCGGTAGCCAGGGGTCGCGCACGTCGTCGTCGGTGTCCACGGCGCTCAGTAGCGGTAGTGGTCGGGCTTGAACGGGCCCTCGACCTTGACGCCGATGTAGGCGGCCTGCTCCGGGCGCAGGGTGGTGAGCTTGACGCCGAGGGCGTCGAGGTGGAGACGGGCGACCTTCTCGTCGAGGTGCTTGGGCAGCACGTAGACGTCGGTCGGGTACTCCGACTGCTTGGTGAACAGCTCGATCTGGGCCAGGGTCTGGTCCGCGAAGGAGTTCGACATCACGAAGGACGGGTGACCGGTCGCGTTGCCCAGGTTGAGGAGGCGGCCCTCCGACAGGACGATCAGGACCTTGCCGTCGGGGAACTTCCAGGTG